>CANFVX010000019.1 GCA_947450495.1 Gammaproteobacteria bacterium | reverse complement strand
CGGGGCAGGGTGTAAACACCGCCCGGGTCGCGCAGCAGTTCACACAGGGCAACATCACCTTCACCGACAACAATCTCGATCTGGCCATCAGTGGTAATGGCTTTTTTGTCGTCGATGACAACGGCTCGCAGCTGTACTCACGCGACGGCGCCTTCGGCATTGACCGAGACGGCTACGTGGTGAATTCCAATAACCAGAAGCTGAAAGCGTTTGGGGCGGATAGCACCGGGGCAATTACCGGCACGCTGGGGCCGTTACGGATTTCGACCGCGAACACTTCGCCCAAGGCGACGACGCTGGTCAACTTCGGGGCCAATCTGGATTCGCAGGAGACGGTGCCAACGATCGGCGTGTTTGATCCTACGAATAACTCCAGCTTCAACAGCACCACCGCGACCACCGTGTACGACTCCTTGGGTGGCTCGCATCTGCTGCAGCTCTATTTTGTGAAGACCGGCGACGGCGCCTGGGATCTTCATTCCTACGTGGATGGCACTTCGGTGGGTGGCACCGTGGCGCCCCCTACGACTTCCAATCCTTTGACTTTCAACAGCGCCGGTGCGCTGGCGACGCCGGCGACTGGCCTCGTCGACATTCCGGCCTTTACGCCAGCTGGCGGCGGTTCGCCGATTACCCTTAGCCTCAACGTGACCGAAATGACGCAATACGGCGCCCCTTTCGGCGTCAACCGCGTGACCCAGGACGGCTATACCACGGGCCGACTGGCTTCCGTAGACATCGACTCCACCGGCAACGTGTTCGCGCGTTACACCAACGGTCAGGCGTCGGTTCAGGGGCAGGTTGCGCTTGCTAACTTCCCCAACTCGCAGGGCCTGCGCTCTCTGGGTAAGAACAACTGGGCGGAAACCTTCGAAGCTGGTGCGGTGTTGATTGGCGCGCCGAGCACCTCCAGCCTCGGCACCATTCAGGCGGGGGCTCTCGAAGATTCCAACATCGACCTGTCCGAACAGCTCGTGAAGCTCATCGTGGCGCAGCGGAATTTCCAGGCCAATACGCAGGTGATTCAAGCGGAAGATCAGGCCAATCAGGCCATCATCAACATCCGTTAATCCGCTGAACGCTAGTTAGAAAGCCGGAGTATCTCCCATGGATCGCATGATTTTCCTCGCCATGAACGCTGCCCGTCAGATGCTGAACGGGCAGGCGCAGGCTGCGAACAATCTGGCGAACGCGAACACCAGTGGTTTCAAGGCAGACTTCGAAGCCTTCCGCGCCATGCCCTTGTTCGGGGATGGCGCGCCGACACGCGTGTTCTCGATGGCAGAACGACCCGGCGTCAACTTCCAGCCCGGTGCCATTCAGCAGACGGGCAACGAGCTGGATGTCGCGATCAACGGCGAAGGCTTCTTTGCCGTTCAAACGCCGGATGGCAAAGAGGCTTACACGCGAGCCGGCGAACTCCATATCGATGCCGCCGGCCAACTGCTGACGGCGCACGGCGATCAGGTACTGGGCAACGGTGGCCCGATCGTTCTGCCGCCGGCGAGCACAGTGCTATTCGGCAAGGACGGCACGATTTCCATCCGGCCGATTGGTCAGGAAGCCAACACGCTCGCGCAGGTCGATCGACTCAAATTGGTCAAACCCGCCGTTAGCGATTTGCTCAAAAGCACCGACGGCCTGTTTCGACAGAAGAGTGGATTGCCACTCGATCCGGACGCCAGCGTCGGCGTGCTTAACGGTGCGCTCGAAGGCAGCAACGTCAATCCCGTCGCCGAAATGATGAACATGATTGAAAACTCCCGTCAGTACGAACTGGCGGTGAAAGCCATGAACACCGCCCAGACTGTCGACGCCGATGGCGCGCGACTGCTGCGGCTTTAAGCGCTGCACTGATACAGCGAACTCCGGAGAGCCCTGATGCCTACTGCCCTTCACATTGCTCGTAGTGGTCTTGATGCCCAGCAGACCCGCCTGTCGGTAGTCTCGAACAATCTGGCTAACGTCAGTACGACCGCCTTCAAGAAGGGGCGCCCGGCCTTCGAAGATCTGCTCTATCAAACGGTCAATCAGCCCGGCGCCAATTCCTCGCAGAGCACCGAGCTACCTTCCGGCCTCATGCTTGGTCTGGGTGTGCGCACCGTTGCGACCGGCAAGATCTTCACGCAGGGCTCGCTCCAGCAGACCGACAACAACCTGGATATGGCAATTCAGGGCCGGGGATTTTTCTCTGTGCTGATGCCGGACGGCTCTACCTCTTACACCCGCGACGGCACGTTATCGCTGAACTCGCAGGGCCAGATGGTGACCTCTTCGGGCTATACGCTCGACCCGTCGATCACCATTCCTGCCGGCACGCAGAGCGTGACCATTGGTTCGGATGGCACGGTATCTGCTCTCTCTGCTGGTGCCGCCGCACCGACTCAGATTGGTTCGGTGCTGATTTCGGATTTCATCAATCCTCAGGGCCTGCAGCCCATTGGTGAGAACCTCTACAAGGAAACCGTTTCCAGCGGCAGCCCGACGCAGGGCACGCCGGGTCTTAACGGTCTGGGCACGTTGGTTCAGGGCAGTATTGAAGGTTCTAACGTGAACCCGGTTGAAGAACTTGTGAATTTGATTGAAACGCAGCGCTCTTACGAAATGAATTCGAAGGCAATTAAGACGGTCGACGAAATGATGCAGTTCGTCACCCAGACGCTCTAACCGTAACTGAAGCGAGAGACACGCCCCGATGAATGGACGTCAGGAACACGACACACAGCGGAAATCCGACAGCGTTCGCGACAGGATTCCGCACATGGCGTCGCTGTTGCTGATCGCGGTGGGCCTCGCTGGCTGCAATTCCGATCCCGTCCGCGACCCTTCCTTCGCGGCGAGTATGCCCGCACCGCTCGAAGTCCCTCACGCCAGACAGGCCGCCACCGGCGCGATTTATCAGGCGGGCTATGACGTCGTGCTATTTGAAGACAGCCGCGCGCGGCGCGTCGGCGACATATTGACCGTCCGCCTGACGGAGTCGACCAACGCATCGAAGTCGCAGAGCAACGACATCAGCAAGAACAACGCGACCGACATCACCAACCCGACCATTCTGGGCGCCAACCCTGCGTTTGCGTTGCCCGGCCTGCTACCGCTGGCTGAAGTGGCAACCGGTAACACGCTTGCGACCTCACTTGCCTCCAACACCGCCTTCAAGGGCAAAAGCGGCACCGCCCAGACCAACAGCCTGACCGGCGACATCTCGGTGACGATCGCCGACGTCCTTCCTAACGGCAACCTCCTGGTCCGCGGCGAGAAGCGACTCAATCTGAACAGCGGCAACGAATACGTGAAGATTTCCGGCATCGTCCGGCCGTTGGATGTGGCGGCCAACAACGTGGTGCCGTCGAGCAAGGTGGCCGACGCCACGATTATTTATAACGGCGATGGCGCTGAGTCCGATGCCAATAAAATGGGCTGGCTCTCACGCTTCTTCATTAGCCCCATCTTTCCTTACTAGGCGAGAGGCGGAGTACGCATATGTCCCGGTTCGCAGCTATTTTTCCGATTGTGCTCGTCTCGCTGCTCGCGACCAGCGTCGCTCAGGCTGAGCGCATTAAAGACCTCGCGGCTATTGCCGGTATCCGCGACAACCAACTCGTGGGCTATGGCCTGGTGGTGGGGCTGGATGGCACCGGCGACCAGACCTCGCAAACGCCCTTCACCATTCAGACCGTGCGCAACATGCTTTTGCAGATGGGCGTTACGACGCCTGAAACCGGCAACCCGCAGCTAAAAAACGTGGCGGCCGTGATGGTCCACGCGACCTTGCCGCCGTTTTCCAAACCTGGCGGGACCATCGATGTCACCGTGTCTTCGATGGGTAATGCCAAGAGCCTGCGCGGTGGCAGCTTGATCATGACGCCCCTGAAGGGCGCCGATGGCAGCGTCTACGCGATGGCGCAGGGTAATCTGGTGGTGGGTGGTTTCGGCGCGCAGACCAAAGACGGGTCGAGCATCACGGTGAACGTGCCCAGCGTCGGACGCATTCCTAATGGCGCCACGGTGGAACGCGAAGTGATCACACCATTTCTGACCGATGCGGCGTTGACCCTCAATCTTCATAGTCCGGATTTCACCACCGCTACGCGCATGGCGCGCGCCATTGATGGCGTGCTCGGCGCGGGATCTGCGCAAGCGCTCGACGGGGCCTCCATCCGGGTGGTCTCGCCGGCCAACGTCGAGCAACGGGCCTCGTTTATGTCGCTGGTGGAAAACATCGAACTAGCGCCGGGCGAGGCCGCCGCCAAGGTGATCGTGAATTCGCGCACCGGCACCGTGGTGATTGGTCAAAAGGTGCAAGTGAGCGCCGCTGCGGTGACGCACGGCAGTCTTACGGTCTCCATTTCCAATCAGCCGATTGTGAGTCAGCCAGGCGCACTGTCTGGCGGCACGACGGCGGTTGTGCCCAATTCGAGCATCGATGTGAAGCAAGAGAAAAACCGCATGTTCCTCTTTAACCCTGGCGTGTCACTCAACGACATCGTGCAGGCGGTGAATAAGGTCGGCGCAGCGCCCGGCGACCTTGTGGCGATTCTCGAAGCTTTGAAGCAGGCCGGGGCCCTGCACGCGGAGCTCATCATCATCTAGACCTTGGCGGCAAGGTTCTCCGCTTGGTGGCAAGAAATGCAGCAGGCGGCAAATGTTGCCGCCCCGATGCTTGCCGCATGTCTGTCTTGATCACCTGAAACGCCAGTTTTTCGCTGCTTTTTAGTCCTCTTTCCTTTGGCACTGGTCGTGCATTGTCTACCTCGAACAAGCAGTCGAGCGCACCATGACCAACGCCACATCCAATCTGAGTCAAACCGACATTAGCCGCTTCGGCGCGTTGCGGCTTGATGCCAAGAAAGATCCGGATGCCGCCATGAAGAAGGTGGCGCGAGAGTTTGAGGCGCTGTTCATCCAGATGATGCTCAAGGCCGCCCGCGAAGCGGGTAGCCAGGACGGTATGTTCGATAACAACGAAAGCCGCATGTATCACGAAATGTTTGATGACCAGGTGGCCTTATCGATGGCAGATAAAGGCGGTCTGGGCATGGAAGCGATGCTTCGTCGGCAGTTTGCAGACCATCTCCCCAAGACCAATCACGGCGATTCCACGCAAGTATTGCAGCAGTTTCCTGCTCGCCGCGCCTTTGCGATCGACGGCCTGCCGGTCGCCGCCGCCGCCGCCGCAGCCAACCTGCCGGCGCTAACGAAGTGGCCGACGGATAACGCGGACGACGTTGGCGACGCCTCTACTGTCGACGCCATGGAGGGGGCGCGTAAACGCTTTGCCGACAGCATCCGTGAGCCCGCAGCGCGGGCGGCGGCAAAGCTGGGGACATCGCCAGATATTCTCATTGCGCAAGCCGCGCTCGAGACGGGTTGGGGCAAGCATGTGATGACGGGCCCCAACGGCCAGTCCTCGCACAATCTTTTCTCGATCAAAGCGGACCCGTCCTGGGACGGCAATACGGTCACGCGCCGTACGCTGGAGTATATGCAGGGCCGTCAGGTCAACATCAACGCCGGCTTCCGCGCGTACGACGGCGTCGGCCAGGCCTTCGACGATTACGTCGATTTCATCGCGCAGAACCCGCGTTACCAGCGCGCCCTGGAAAAAGCCGCAGACCCCCGCGCCTACGTGCAGGAACTGCAGCGTGCGGGCTACGCCACCGATCCGCACTACGCACAAAAAATTCTTCAGATTCACAATCAGGTTGCTGCCGCCGGCAGTGATTCTCGCGGCTAAGGAGTAGAGCGCCATGTCCGAGCTTTTTTCGATAGGCACTTCGGCCCTCATTGCCAATCAGCGCCTGCTGGCTACCGCCGGCCACAACATCGCGAACGCCAACACCGATGGCTATAGCCGGCAGCGGGTCACGCTTACCCAGCGCCCGCCGCAATACATCGGCATTGGCTTCGTGGGTAAGGGCGTGGACATTGCGAGCATTACGCGTAACGCCAGCGATTTCCTTACCGACAACGTCCGCTTCAGCGCTTCCGGTCAGGCTCGGGCCGCTACCTATGCGGACTTCTCAACGCAGGTGGATGGGCTGCTAAGCGACGGCACGTTCTCTCCCGCCGTACAGAAATTTTTCAACTCTCTGCAGGATGCGGCGAACGATCCCTCGTCCACCGCCGCGCGGCAGGTCTTGTTGAACTCGTCAAAGAACCTGACCGATCGTTTTCAGGACCTGCACAACCGGTTCACCGCCATTGCCAAGAACGTTAACGACGAGCTGGCATCGAAGGTCGACAAGCTCAATACGCTGGCCACCGCCGTGGCGGGCCTGAACAAGCAAATCGTGCAGTCTTACGGCATTGCTTCCGGCGGCGCGCCCAACGACTTGCTCGACCAGCGCGATGTGCTTCTGAAAAATATTTCTGAGCTGGTGAATATCAACGTCGCGCCGCAGGGGGATGGCGGGGTCAACGTGTTCATTGGCAACGGCCAGTTGTTGGTGGCGAGCGAACAGACGAATCAAATCAAGGTCACGCCCAACGCGCTGGATGGCACGCGCAAGGAAATTTCAGTCGTTAATCCTGGTGGCACAGGCGTGATTACAGAGTCCATTACGGGCGGCGAACTCGCCGGTGTGCTGCAGTTTCGGGATCAGGTGCTGGAGCCGGCGCGGAACTCGATAGGGCGCCTGGCGGTGGTGCTTTCGGAAACCTATAACGCCCAACATCAAGCGGGCGTTGATTTGAGCGGCACCCGGGGGGCCGCGATGTTCCGGTACGGTAGTCCGGTAGTGAACGCCGGCGCGACGAACGCCGGCACCATGGCAGTGGCCATTGATGCGACCAACCTGCCGAATTTAACCACCTCTGACTACTCGCTCACTTACGACGGCACTAACTACACGCTGGAGCGTCTTGATACCGGAGCCACCCAGACTTTCCCTGGCGGCGCCGCGTTTACGGCAGACGGCCTGAGCTTCACGCCGGCAGGTACGGCGGCGGCGGGCGACAGCTATCGCATCATGCCTACCAAGTACGCCGGGCGAAGCATTGCTGTGACGGTCACCGACCCCACCAAACTCGCGCTGGCCGGCCCGATACGCGCCACGACCACGCTGGCGAATATCGGCAACGCCAAGATTTCTGCGCCGACGTTGCTCGATTCCACCAACGTCGCATTGCAAACGCCCGTGCAGTTAGTCTTCAACACGCCGCCGACGACCTATCAGGTCAACGGCACCGGCGCGCTGATTCCTTTTGCCAGCGGCAGCAACATCGACATCAACGGCTGGCGCGTGCAAGTGACCGGCACGCCCGCAGCTGGAGATACCTTTCAGGTGGGCCCCAACACCAATGCCAAGGGCGATAACACCAACGCGCTGGCCCTGCTGAATTTGCGAACGACCGGCATCATGGATGGCAGCACGGCGACCTATCAGGACGCCTACAACCAGACGCTGGGGCAGGTGGGTTCGCTCACGCAGCAGGCGGAAATCAGCCGCGACTCGCTCAAGGTCACCTTGTCTAACGCCGAGGCCGCGCGCGATCAGGTGGCTGGGGTAAACCTTGACGAGGAAGCGGCCGATTTAGTTCGTTACCAGCAAGCCTATCAAGGTGCCGCTCAAATCGTGTCTGCCGCAGATCAGGCCTTTCAAGCCTTGCTTGATGCATTACGGAGATAAGCCATGAGAGTTCCGACTTCGCTCGAATTTGCCCGCTCGCTCAGTGGCATTACCAACCTGCGGGCAGGCGTGAATAAATATCAGCAGCAGGTGTCGTCCGGTAAACGATTATTTACCGCCTCTGAAGATCCGGTGGCGGCCTCGCAGACGCTCAGCATCGGAGAGCGAATTTCGTCGCTGGATCAATTTGACCGCAACGCCAATTTGGCGAGTTTGCGTTTATCCGACCAGGAGACGGCGATCGACAGCGCTACCAGCTCCTTACAACGCGTCCGGGAATTGGTGCTCCAGGGGCGCAATCGTGCACTCAGCGCAGACGATCGCCGCTTTGTAAACGCCGAGGTCCGGCAGCGCCTGCAGGAAATGGTGAGCATCGCCAACACCCGCAACGCCAGCGGGGAGTACATTTTTGCAGGGTCGGCCGTGAGCACCATTCCATTCTCTGCGAATGGCGCGGGCGGCGTGACCTACAACGGCGACCAAACGGCGCGTGAGTTGCCGATTGCCGAAGGGCGGACTATGCCCGAAGGATTTACCGGGTCGGAAGCCTTTATGGGCATCCGCAACGGGAATGGGAGCTTCGTCGCGGCCCTGGCCAACGCGAACACGGGCACCGGGCGGGTAATCAACGACACGGTGCTCGATCCGTCCTCATTCACGACCGACAGTTTCTCCATCGTTTTCACGGCGGCCAACACCTTCGATGTGACGAATACCACCTCAGGTGTAACGGTGTTGTCGGCGCAGACCTACACCGATGGCGCGGCGATTAATTTTAATGGCTCGAGCGTTGCCATTACCGGCACGCCGGCGATTGGTGACGCCTTTTCGGTCACCCCAAGTCAGAATCAGTCGGTTTTCACAACGCTCAACAACATCATCACCGCGCTTGATACCACCGCCAGCACCACTGCGCAGAGCGCAGCGCTTAGCTTTTCATTGGATCGCGGCTTGTCCGATATCGATCAGGCGCTCAACAAGTTCACAGAACTTAAATCGGTCATTGGCGGCCGTCAGAACACCATCGATTCGCAGCTGCAAAGCAATGGCAGTCTGACGGAGCAACTGACCAAAGCCCGTTCGACGCTCGAGGATGCGGATCCGGTGGAAGCGATTAGTAACCTGGCCCGCTACAGTCAGGCGCTGGAAGCGGCCCAACAGGCTTTCGTGAAGGTGCAGAGCCTGAGTCTGTTCAACTATCTCAGGTAAGGCCGTTCTCGCCTGGTTTGAAGGCGAGCGGCTCGCCTTATTTGATCGGGTTGTTCTGTAGCAGCGTCAGTTGCTGCGTGACCAGATTGCCCGTGCGCTGTAGACCCGACACCAGAGAATCCAGCGAGTTGTACTGCTTGGTCAGGCGGGCTTTAACGAGCGTGAGGCGTTGCGTTAGCCGGTCTTTCTGCGCATTGGCGCCCTGAATCGCGCTATCCAAACCCTGCGACCGACCGTCCAGCACGCCATTGGTGGCAAGAAAGCTGTCGGCGAGTTGGGTGAGTCGAACAGCCAGCCCATTCGTGGCGTTGCTAAACAGGCTGGCGAAACCTTCCGGGTCGTTGTTAATCGCGTTGTTCAGCACGGTGCTATCGACCGCCAAGGTGCCGGTTTTTTGAGTGCTGATACCAATCTGGAAAGCGTTGGAGAACGAACCACCCACTGCCACATCGCTGCCCAGGACGTTCCTAAGCTGCGACTCCATATTGCTCACGGCGCTGGTGTCGGTCTTGAGCACATCGCCTTTCATCTTGGCCATCGTCGAGATGAGCGATGAGTAGGCTTTGGTCATCGCCTGCACAGAGCTTTGAATGCCTCCCGTGTTGCGATCAACCTTCACCGTGGTCGTGCCCGCCGCGACCAGATTCAGCGTCACGCCTTCCACAGCATCCGTTAAGGTGTTGGAGCTGCTTGTAACGGTGAAGGTGTTTTCAAGTTTCACCGAAGCGTCGAGATCGGCGGACGTAAAGCTGCCGCTCGCGTTGCGGTCGGTATTGAGCGTGTTCAGGGCGAAGGGGTCGGCGCCAGAGTAGCTCACCGCCAATGCATGCGAACTCCCCGTGTCATTTGCCGACAAGGACAGGTGATAACCGCTGTCGTCCTTGAGAATCGACGCCGTTACGCCTTTGTTACCGCTGGCGGTGTTGATGGCGTCGCGCGCGGCCGCCAGCGTTTTGCCGCCAATATCAACGGTAAAAGCGTTACTGCCGACCGTCAGCGTCATGCTGTCGCCGGAAGCGCCAACCGTCGCCGCAGAGGTGTCCGCATATGTGGTGGAGGCCGCCATGCGGTGGTTCTCGGCTAGCCGCACCACCTCCACGTTATAAACGCCTTTGCCCGCAGCGCTGCTCGCTGATGCCGTTAACTTGGTGGCGTCAGAGGAGGTGGCGGTGAAGACTTTGAATTTCGAGGCATCGGCCAGACCGCTGACTGCATCCCGAAAGGAAGACACCGCGCTTTTCAGTGCCCCATAGGCACTGACTTGCGCCTGTAGGCCAACAAGTTTGGTGTTTATTTTGGAAAGCGGCGCCTGCTCAATCGCCATGAGCTTGTCGACAATACCGCCGATGTCGAGACCGGAGCCTACGCCTGGGGTGCTGAGCGCCATGTTCTTATCCTCCGGTTCTGCTTGGCCGGATCGCGCGCGCCCCGCAGGGCGGGGCTGGCAGCGCGGTCGCGATCACAATGCGGTCTAGACACTTTCCTGAATGAGCATCCCTGGTGTGCTGGCCTCGCGTGCGGTCGCTGCGGCCCGCATGCGGTTGGCAATGAGCAATACTTCTTCGTTGGGAATCTGGCGAATCACTTCGTCTGTTTTGGGGTCGACGATGCGGACCACCGTTTCCCCCGAATCCTTGTCGACGCGGAACTGTAATGCGCGCTGCAGGTTCTGCGCGTAGGAATTCATCTGGCTGACAGCTTGTTCTAGGGCTTTGTTACTGGCCTCATCCTGAGCGCGCTGCTGGGCTGCAGCCAGAGGCAATTGCGCTGCCTGTTCGGCGCCGCTGACCGCCCCGCTTTCGATAGTGGCATCTGTCGCCTGTACCGCGCCAACGCTTGCTGGCTGACGCATCGGGCGTGCAATAGATTTAACTTCCGAGACGCGCGGAAGGGGTTCTCGCTCGTACATCACCCGCTCCTCCTTAAGTTAAAGAACAGCGACGCGCCTGACTCTTGCGAGACAGGCGCGCCACCTTCATGCCGCAGTGTTAACGATTAACGGCCCAGGAGAGACAGCACGCCCTGCGGCAACTGGTTGGCCTGCGCCACCATCGCCGTACCCGCCTGCTGCAGAATCTGCGAGCGGGTGAGCTTGGCCGTTTCCGAGGCGAAGTCGGTGTCCTGAATCCGGCCGCGCGCTGCGGAAATGTTTTCCACCACGTTGGACAGATTGCGGGTCACGCCTTCCAGGCGGTTCAACTTCGCACCCAGATTGCCGCGTTCGCTGTTGATGGTGTCGAGCGAGCGCTCGAAGACCAGCATGGCGAGGTTGGCGCCGGCGGCGGTGGTGACCGACTGGGAGTTCAGCGAGGCGTTGGTCAGCGTGGTCGACGCTGCGCTGACACCTGTGATGGCGGCGCCAGTGGCAGTGCCATCGTAGGAAGTCGTGAGGTCATTAAGGTCATCGTTGAGCACGATCGCCCCGTTCTCACCGGCCGAGACCGAGGTCGTGCCGGCGGCGAAGAAGGACGTAACGCCCGCATCGTTAGAGGCGTTGGTGGTGACCGAGATGGCAGCCCCGCTGGTGTTCGTCAGCACAATGGAGCTGTTAGTAGCGGTACCGTCGGCCGCGGCGACGATGGAGGCCGTGATGCCCGTGCCCGCTGCCGTCATCGCAGAGTTAATAGCAGCGACAAGGTTGGTGGCAACCGCGCCGTCGCTGGCAGCCGAAGCCGCTGCGCCGATGGCGACACCGTTGATAGACAGAGAACCCGCGGCGATGCCGTCGGTCACACCGGCGCTCGTGCCGGCCGTGGCGTAGTTAGAGCCCACCAGGCCATTGCCGAAGCTGAACGCTGACACGCCGGTCGAGGAGGTCAGCGCGTTGATGTCGGCGACCTTGGTGCTGGTGGTGGTGCCAGAGGCGCGGGCGGTCGTGAAGCTAGTGCCTTCAATCGTGCTCGCGGTGGTGATGGCATTGTTGTAGGCAAAGGCGACGCGGCTCGCCAGACCACCGGCGGAAAGACCGGACACGGTGGAGTATTCGCTCGCCACGCCCATGGAACTCGGGGAGAGGTTGCCGACCGCCACGTTGATGGTTTCATTGACCTGCGCACCGACCTGGAAATCGCCGCTGAATGAGCCGGTGAGAATCTTCTCGCCGTTGTAGCGGGTCTGGTTCACGATCCGGGACATTTCGTCCAGAATCTGGCTCACTTCCTTGTTGATGGAAGAGCGGTCGGTGGAGTTGTTGTAGCTGGCAGCCTGCACCGCGAGGTCATGGGCGCGGTTCATGTTGCTGGCCATTTCTTCCATCGCGCCTTCCGCGGTCTGCGCGACGGAGATTCCGTCATTCGCGTTGCGGATGGCGACCGTCAAACCACCAATCTGGGTGGTCATGCGGTTGGCGATGGCGCTGCCGGCGGCGTCGTCTTTCGCGCTGTTGATGCGCAGACCGGAAGACAAACGTTGGATAGCGGTGCCGAGGTCAGCCTGCGAGCGGGACAGATTCCGCTGCGCGTTCAAAGAAGCAATGTTGGTATTGATAGACGAAGCCATAGCAGATCTCCTGGTCGCTCCATGTGGGAGTCATGTCGCGAACCCAGATTTTATTGGCGGACATGCTTGAAATAAGCATTCACCGCCTCCCACAGACCGTATCGGGTGAGGGCCGGGATTCCTTTAGCACTTTTTCTAAAATTTTTATCCGGGCGGTGTGAGAGGCCTGAGGCAAAGCTCCTGCCTCGGCTATTTGCACCTTGCCCGATTGCTGGCCCGCATATTGCTGTCGCCGGGCATGACACCTAAATCGCAAGCCCCGGCCCGCAACGCGCGCTGCCCCTGTGGTAGCGGTCGCAAGTTCAAGCACTGCTGTCTATTAAAAGATAAAACGCTGGATTCAGCGGCCAGATTCGCACAGGCGCTGGCACACGAGCAGCGCGGGGAGGGCGTCAAGGCGCAGGCGCTTTACGTCGAAATTCTGACGGCTGATCCTGATTTCAGTCCTGCCTTGCAAGCACTTGGGATCATTCAATACCGACAGGGTGATCGCGCAACCGGCCTCAAGTTTTTGACCCGTGCGCGCGAACTCACACCGGACGATCCCGAAATGCTGAACACCCTTGGTGTGATGCTGACGGATGAAGGGCAAATCCCTGAGGCCATCGTGTGCCTGCATCGCGCGGTGCAACTGCTGCCGACCTATGCCTTCGCCCATAACAGCCTTGGCAATGCCTTGCGGGCGTACGGGACACTCGCTGAGGCCGAGTTTTGCTATCGCGAGACCATCCGCCTAAAACCCGATTTTGCCGCCGCCCTTGGCAATCTGAGCATCGTGCTGAAAGAAACCGGACGCGTCGCAGAGGCGGCCGCTTGCATGGAGCAAGCCCTGAACCTTGACTCTTCAAGCAGCGATCTCTGGAACAATCTCGGGTCGCTCAAGCAGCAACTCCATTTACCGCTCGAGGCACTTGCCTGCTATGAGCGCTCGATTGCGCTGGATCCCAATCTCGCCATCGCGCGCTACAACATCGGCACCGTTTTCTTTGATTTAGGAGACCGCGAGAGGGCCGCACAAAATCTCGAAGCCGCTTTGGCGTTAAACCCCTCGTTGGCGCAGGCCCATCTGAATTTGGGCAACGTGAGAAAAGACCAGGGGCGTTTGGCGGAGGCGATGGCCAGCTATAGCCGTGCGCTGGTAATACAGCCCGACTATCACGCTGCCCACAGTAATCTGCTGTTTGCCACAGCCTTCATGGACGATATGCAGCAGGCAGAGATCTATAAGCTGCACTGTGGCTGGGCGCGCATGCAGTCGAGCGCAGCGAGTGGGGCGCCACATACGAACACGAGAGATCCGAATAAGCGCCTGAAAATTGCCTACGTCTCGCCAGACTTCCGCACCCATGCCTGCGCGTTTTTCCTCGAGCCGCTCCTGCGCGCCCACCGTGCTACAGAAGTGATGGTGCATGCCTATGCACAGGTGGCCGAACCCGACGACGTGACCCTGCGCCTGCAAGCGCACGTTGAGGTGTGGCGCTCGACGGTTGGGCTCTCGGATGCCGAGATGGCCGCTTTGATTCGGGAGGACGGCATTGATGTCTTAATCGATCTCGCCGGCCATACGGCGAACAATCGTTTACGCGCGCTGGCCTTGAAGCCTGCGCCGGTGCAGGCCACCTACCTGGGTTATCCCGCCACCACCGGGCTGCCAGCGATGGACTGGCGTCTGACCGACGCCATCACCGAGCCGGAGGGCATGAGCGAACAGTTCTACACCGAGCGACTTTATCGGCTGCCGAACAGCCTGTGGTGTTACCAGCCCTTCGCCGACATGGGGGAAGTGAGCCTATTGCCAGCGCTGACCAACGGCTACGTGACCTTTGGCTCGTTCAATAATTTCTCGAAAATCGGACCGCGCGTGGTTGACCTGTGGGCCAGAGTCCTCAACGCGGTGCCCGATTCCCGGCTGCTGATGTTGACCGTGCCGTCCGGCACCACGCAAGACGCGCTGCTGGAGCGCTTTGAAAGTTGGGGCATCGCCCGCGAGCGAATTGAACTGCACGACAAGCTGCCGCGCCCGACCTACAACGCCATGTTCTCCCGCGCGGACATCGCACTCGATCCGTTTCCCTGCAACGGTGGCACCACCACCTGCGACGCGCTGTGGATGGGACTGCCGGTGATAGCCCTTATCGGCGAACGCTTTCTTTCTCGCGCCGCTTATAGCGTGCTCAACGCCGCCGGCTTTGGTGAGCTGGGAGCCCGCGACGAATTTGCCTACGTTGAGCGCTGCGCGGCGCTGGCCGCAGATCTCCCGGCGCTCGCCGAGCGCCGCAGGTTCATGCGGGAACAAATGTCTGTTTCGCCTTTAATGGATGCGGAGCAGTTTGCGTGCGACATCGAAGCCGCCTACCGCGCGATGTGGACGGCCTGGTGCCAGGCAGAGCCCAACGCATGAGCGTGCAGCAACAGCTGGAGCATGCTTTGGCGCTGCATCAGGCGGGTAAATTTGCGGAGGCCGCGGCGGGCTATCGAAAAATCCTGCGCAAACAACCCGCGCACATCGACGCGTTGCATTGTCTGGGCCTTGCCGAGCGCGCGCTCGGTGAACTTGCCAGTGCGAGAGCGCGACTGGAGCGTGTGGTGGCGATCCGCCCCGGCTTTGCCGAGGCGCGCGGCAACTTGGGACTGGTGTACAGCGACCTTGGGGAGTTGGCTCTGGCCGAACAGGCCGCGCGCGCCGCGCTCGAGCTCAAACACGGCATGCCCGAGGTGTGGCTCAATCTCGGACATGTGCTACGACATCAGGGCCAGCTCGCAGAGGCGCTTGGCTGCTACGAGGAGGCTTTGGCCTTGAGGCCGCAGTCGCTCACCCATCAAGCCATTGGCGAGGTGCTGCTGGAATCCGGCGCGCCGGAAGCTGCGCGCGCGCAGTTTGAGAGTGCTGCTTTGATAGCAGGCGAGCAGGCTTTGCTCCACTACCAGATTGGTAGCGCTTACGCGCAACAGTCCAATATCGAAGCGGCGATAGCGGCTTTTTATCGCGCCACCCAACTGCAGCCGGATTTCGCCGAGGCCCATAACGAATTGGGCAACGCGCTGTCCAAATATTCGCGCACCGATGAAGCGATTGTCTGTTTTGAGCGGGCGCTGGCGCTAAAGCCCGATTTGGTTGAGGCGTTGAATAATCTGGGCAACGCGCTCGCGCATCTCGGACGACCGCGCGACGCGGTGAACTGTTTTGTGCGCGCCCTTGAACTGCGCCCCGACACCGCCGAACTCCATCAGAATCTCGGCATCGTGCTCTACAACGGGCGGCTGTATCAGGAGGCGCTGGAGTGCTTTGAACGGGCGCTGAAACTCAAGCCCAATCTGGCGACTGCGCTGAACAATGCGGGGCTCGTGCTCAAAGAACTTGGTCGGCACGCCGAATCCATTGCTGCCTTTGAAACGGCCTTGCAGGCAGATCCGACTTTTCCCGAGGCCAGCAATAACTTGGGCAATGTGTACAAGGGGCTGGGGAATCTCCAGCTCGCGCTGGAGTATTTCGCCCGCGCAGTCGAACTCAAGCCGGACTACAGCAGCGCCCATAGCAATTTTCTGTTCACGCTCAACTTTGCCGATGGCGTTGCGCCGGCCGATATCGCCACCGCTCACCGCGACTGGGGTGTTCGCCATGCCGGCGCGCTGCCGGTCTATACCGATTACGCGAATACCCGCGATCCGGCCCGGCGCCTTCGAATCGGCTATATCTCAACCGATTTTTGCAATCATGCCTGTGCGTTTTTCATGGAGCCGCTGTTGCGGCATCACGATCGGACTCACGTTGAAGTGCACGCCTTCGCGGAGCTGGTGCAGGCCGACGCGGTGACCGAAAAGCTGCGGGCGCTGGTAGACCGTTGGCATTTGATTACCGGATTACGTGACGAAGAAGTGGCGGCCCGCATTCACGCGGCGGAGATCGATATCCTCATTGACCTGAACGGACACACGGCCAACCACCGTCTGCTGAGTCTGGCGCGCAGGCCAGCGCCGGTGCAGGTGACCTATCTTGGCTATCCGGCAACGACCGGATTGGATGCTGTGGGTTGGCGTTTGACGGATGGTGTGACTGAGCCCGCCGGCGACAGCGACCAGTTCTACACCGAGCGCCTTTTCCGCTTGCCTAACAGCCTGTGGTGTTATCAGGCCCCGCTGGATATGCGCGCCATCACGCCGCTGCCGGCGCGACAAAATGGATTCCTCACGTTTGGTTCGTTCAACAGTTATTCCAAGGTCGGGCCGCGCGTGGTGGCGCTGTGGGCCGACGTTCTGCAAGCGATCCCGGGTTCAAAAATCATCCTGATCACGGTGCCGTCGGGCGCCGCGCAGGAAGATCTCTGGCAGCACTTCGAAAGGTTCGGCATTGCGCGCTCGCGTGTGCTGCTGCGCGACCGGCTGGCGCGCGCGGAGTACATCCAGACGTTTTCCGAGGTCGACATCGCGCTGGACCCTTTCCCTTGCAACGGCGGAACGACGACCTGCGATTCCCTGTGGATGGGCCTGCCGGTGGTGGCTCTGAAGGGCAACACCTTTTTATCGCGCGCCAGCCTGAGCGTGCTGACCGCAGCCGGCTATCCTGCGTTCGCCGCCGACAACGAGGACGATTACATCGCCCGCTGCGTGTTTTTGGCGAGTGACTTGCCTGCGCTGGAACGCGTTCGACGAGACATGCGCCAGCAAGTGGCGCAATCGGCATTGACCGATGCGACAGGGTTCGCGCGCGATGTGGAGGAGGCTTATCGCGCCATGTGGCGAGACTGGTGCGCCAACAACGCCTGAAGAACTTGAACTAGATGCGATCGAACCAGGGGATGTGCCAACCGCGCCATCTAGCCTGATGAGCACGAGGCGACAGCAATCGCCAGTGGGCGAGCGCCTGATCTTTGAACTGCATCGCAGTGTTGGCAATCAGCCATCGGTGCCAGGCACTCCCGACGACATCGTTCACGTACACCTGACGAGCCCCGGCAGAAATCTGATGCCATAGCATTGGGAAGCTTGTGGGCTTGCCGACGACTTCATAAACGTAGCGGGTCTCGCCGTTGAGGCCGACTAAGGCATAGGCATCGTCGTCCGCCTCTGCCCAGAAGATTCCGGTGGTGCTAGCCGGCAAGGGCGTCACCGTCCAGTCCACTGCGTTGCGTGGCACGCGTTGCGGCTGGTTTTCACGCTGCAGGTGGCTGAGTCGATCGACCGCGGGCAGCGGGTGGTGGGACAAGGCAGGGCTCGGTGCAAGGTTCAGCGTGCCGAGGAGCCCTCGGTCATGCCGCGTCCAGCCCAGGTTTTCGTAGTAGTGATCCAGCCCGCTCCACAGCACGGCGAAGTCGACGCCTTTGGCGTGCAATGGCGTGAGGGCATGGCTTAACACCTGTGCCGCATAGCCACGGCCGCGTGCAGCTGCTTTCGTGTACACCATGCCAATCATCGCGCCGCGCCATTGCGCGTCCGGCGTTATCCAGTCGAATTCGCGCATGACGCAGCAACTGGAGATTTCCTCGCCCTGTCGCAGCACTACCGTGTTGGAGAACGCTGTCTCGCCCATCGCATTGGGAAAGCGCGAGGCTAAGGATCCGGTTCGACCGCGATCGGTCACGAAGGTCGCATCCAGCGCCGCGAGCAGCGCAGGCCATTCTGCTTCGGTACAGCGATCGATGATTGGAGATGCCATCAGTCGGGCTGTGCGAGGCATTCGAGAATTCGTGCGAGGGCTGCCTCGTCCACCCACCACCCGCAGGGCACGCAAAGATTTTCGCGGTCGAAAATCTCAACGCCAGGGAGTTCGGGAGTGCTGCTGCGCTGAAAGCAGGAGTAGCGATCGTTACGCACATGGAGACGTTGCGCGCCGATGCCTGCGACCTGAAGTTTCGCGATAAGCCGCTCCCGGTGCGCGGCCCGAAAGGCGTACACCCAGTAGGCGGAGTGCTGCTCATCACCGCGCGAGAGGGGCGTGATGCCGGGCAGATGCTGCGTGCGTATCGCGAGCCGGTGCCCGTTGGCCCGATGGCTGGCGAGCGTGTGCTCGACTTCATTGAACTGCGCCAGCGCCAGCGCAGCCGTTAAATCCGTCATCGCCATGCTGTAGCCGGCGATGGGGATATCGCTGTCTGGATTGAGATCGCCGTTGGGCAGTCGAAAGGTTTTCTGGTCGATGCCAAATCGCCGCAGCTGGCGCGCGCGGTCGGCGTGCTCGGCCGAGCGGAAGAACAGCGCTCCGCCATCACCCGCCGGCAGATGGCTCACGGCGTAGAAGGAGTAAATGGTGAAGTCACTGCCGGTGGCGCCGAGCTTTTGCCCATTAAATTCAGCGCCAAACGCGCCGGAGGCATCTTCGATCAGCGGGACCCCCAAGTTGGCGGCGACTCGCTGAAGTTCACCCAACGGGCCCACATCGCCGCCCCAATGGTAGTGAATGATGGCTTTGGTACGCGCTGTGCGGCGGGCCGCCAGCAAAGAGGGATTCAGCATGCCGGTATCGGGATCGACATCGCACCACACGGGCGTCGCGCCCAAATTGGCGATTGGCATGGTGGTGGCGAGACAGGCCAGCGGGGAGAGCATGACGTCGTCGCCGGGCTTCACGCCGCAGAGTCGAAGGGCGATGGTGAGCGCGCCGGCGCGGTCGCTGGTGGCCACGCAGTGGGGATTACCCACGAACTGGCCGAGTGCTTCTTCGAAGGCTTTTACTTTGGGGCCGGTGGCGAGCTGTCCTGAGGAGAGCGTTGCGGCCAAGGCGGCCGCTGCACCGGGCGCGATGCGGCCTTTGAACAAGGGGATGAAAGGCTCACCAGCCACGGCGGAGCACATCCACCATGTAGGCACGCGCTTCGTCGTCGACCCACCAGCCGCAGGGGATGTGCAGCATGCGCGGATAGAAGCGATCGAGACCCGGTAACTCGCAACGACTGGCGGCAAACACGCTGTGCAGGTCGTTGCGTTTATGCGCCTTCGAGTTGCCGATGCCGTGCGCTGTCAGGTGATTGGACAGCCCCGCGGCGTCGTCGCACATCACGGTATAGAACCAGTAGGAGGGCGCCGCCCGCGCCTCGAATCGACACAGTTCCAGACCGCCGATGCCTTGCAGGGCGGTGTCGAGATAGCGGCCATTCTCTATGTGCCGCGCCAGCAGCGGCGCGATGCAATCGAGTTGGGCCAGCCCTATCGTCGCGTTCACATTATTCATGTGGTACTTGAAGCCAACTTCCGCGACGTCGACCTCGGTGCGCGAGGCCTGACGGTCGATACCAAACCAGCGCAGGCGTCGGCCCTGCGGCAGCAGTGCCGCATCGGCGCAAGCCAGCATGCCACCATCAACCGTCGTCATGTGTTTGATGGCCTGCAGGGAAAACATCACGAACGCCGAATGGCCGCCCAGCACTTGCCCGTCATAGCTGGCGCCGAGGGCATGCGCAGCGTCCTCAATGACGGGGATCCCGTGGCGCGCAGCGACTGCATTAATCTCGACGATGGGCACCGGAATGCCGCCGTAATGCACGACCAGAATGGCGCGGGTGCGCGGCATGATCGCGGCCGCCACGCTGGCTGCTGTGACGTTGCCATTCGCGGGATCAACATCGGCCCAACGCGGAACGGCGCCGGCGTGCAGGATGGCGAGGTTGGTCGGCTCAGCGGTCATTGCGGTGCTCACCACATCATCGCCGGGCTTCACGCCGGCGAGCAGCAGCGCCACATGCAGGGCCGCAGTACCGGAGTAAAAAGACAGGCAGCGCGGGTTGCCTATCCATTCACCGAAGCGCTGTTCAAACTCGGCGACCGGCGCGCCCTCGCTGATCTGCCCGCTGTAGAGCACCTCCTGCAAGCGGGGCATCAGGGTTTCCGGCGGCGGCAGTCCGACCTTGAAGAGCGGGATCTCCCGGCGCTGCGCGCTAGAACTTGGCAAATTCGCCATCGGCCATTTCCATGATTTCGAATTCCTGATCTGCCAGATCGATCATGCGCTTCACTTCGCTCAAATCGGCCAGATGGTCGTTCGACGCAAACTCACCGCTAATTTCCTGATAACGCGCTTTGTTCCACCAGGGCTGGATGGCGTAGTAGTCGCCAAAATCCCGGCCTCGCACGAGCTCCTCTTCCGATACCAGAATTTCGTGGAGCTTCTCGCCCGGAATGATACCGATGATCTTGTAGTCGAAGGGCTTGCCTGCTTCCTCCGACAACACGCGACCGATGTCTGGAATCGTGGCTGACTTCGCCTTGCGTACAAAAATCTCACCGCCCTGAGTGTTCTCCGCGGCATACAGCACAAGATCGATAGCCTGATTGAGTGTGAGCAGGAAGCGCGTCATGCGCTCGTCGGTGATGGTGATGGTTTGGCCGAGCGCCAGTTGGCGACGGAAGAAGGGGACCACCGATCCTCTCGAACGCAACACGTTGCCATAGCGCACACAGCAAAACTTGCTCCCCTTGTTGGCGCGCGACAGGTTGCCCTGTAGCACCAGACGTTCCTGCAGGGCTTTCGTCATGCCCATCACGTTGACGGGCTTCACCGCTTTGTCGGTGCTGATCATCACAAACTTGTCGACCGCGTGGCGTAGCGCACAATCGACCAGATTCTCTGCACCCAGCACATTCGTGCGCACCGCTTCCATCGGATGTTGTTCGCAGGTCGGCACCTGTTTCAGGGCGGCGGCGTGGAAGACGATGTCGATGCCATGCATCGCTTCATCAACGGAATCGCGGTTACGGATGTCGCCGATGACGAAAGTGAGGTCTTTGCGCCCCTGGTAGAACACTTTCATGTCGTACTGTTTTTTCTCGTCGCGGGAGAACACGCGGACTTCGCGTACCCCGGCATTCAGCAGACGGCGGACCACAAAGTTGCCGAATGAGCCGGTGCCTCCCGTGACCAGCACGGATTTATTCTGGTAGTCCATCGCTTACTCCTGTTCGGATTTCTGGCGCTTTCGAGACGAAAAGCTATCTGGCGCCTTGCCGTGCAAGCATTAAGCCATTTCAGATCATCCGCGTTTCGCCCGACCCTAGAGG
>CANFVX010000018.1 GCA_947450495.1 Gammaproteobacteria bacterium | reverse complement strand
GTAATGATGCGCTTCTTGTCGATGCGCTCGCGGCCGACGACATCGCCCGTTTTGACGTCCAGCCAGTGCATATAGCCTTCGAAGTCACCCACCACCACGAAGTTTTCATAGCGGGTGGGCCCCGTGACCTTACGGTTTCTGAACGCTTTCTGCTTCCACACGGTTGAGCCGTCCGCCCGCGAGAGCGCCAGCACCGTGCCGCGCTCGTCCGTCACGTAGACGTTGTCGGCGTCGACATCGAGGTCCTCGGAGGAGGACATCTCGCGCGTCCATTCAAGGCTGCCGTCGCTCAGCGACACCGCCGCCACCTTGCCCTGAAAGCTCGCGATGTAGGCCGTGTTGTCGCGCACCACCGGTTTGGCGTCCACATCGACCAGACGTTCGAGGTCGGTTCGGCCATTCGGTTCAGCGAGGCGTGCCTCCCACAGTTCCTTGCCGGTACCGAGTTCCAGCGCCGACAGACGCCCGTTGTCGAAGCCGGCCAGCACCATGTCGTCGTGGATGATTGGCGGCGCGCTACCGCGCAGGGTGAGGATGGGGATGGTGCGGTCCAGCGTCCATTTCAGGTGTCCGGTGTTGCTGTCGAGCGCATAGAGTTTGCCGTCGCCGCTGCGAACGACCACAGTGCCCTTGGCCGCGACGGGTGGCGCGAGGATTTCGCTGGAGACTTCGGCAATCCAGAGTTTCTTGCCGTCGGCCGCATCACGGGCCACCACCTGGGCGTTGCTCGTGCCGACGAACACCTTGCCGTCGCCGACGCCGGGGCCCCCTGAGACGGGTCGCCGTTTGTCCCGGTCTTCCCATTTGGTTTTCCCAGTGGCGGCATCCAGGCAGATGACGCGGCCATCGCGGTCGGCGACATAAACGTTGTTGCCGTCCATCGCCGGCAGCAGCTTCAGGTAGAGCTTTTCGTACCCTTTGCCGTAGCGGCCGGACCAGATTTCCTTCAGGGCAATGCTGGGTTTGAATTCTTTATCTAGCGGCCGCGGCGCGGCGGCTTTCTTGATGGCGCTTTCGTTCTCGGATTTGTCGCTGAAGGCGCCGCTCACGGTGTCCTTTATGGCGTTGCGCTGTTCCGCGCAACCTGCCAGCGCGATTCCGGCGACCAAGGCCAGCAGGGTAATGCGTTTCATCATCATGCTCCGCCATTGGAACGGCCCAGCCGTTCAAGCTTGAGTTGGACAACGGCAGGATTGCCGCCACCGGCGGTCGCTTCCGCCTGCGCTTTTTGGTACTTCGCCACGGCTTCGTCGCTTTTGCCGAGGGCCGCAAGGATGTCGCCCTGCAGTTCGGCAAAGCGGTCGGTTTTGGTCAGGCCGCTCTGCTCCAGCAAGGCCCAAGCGGCATCGGCTTTGCCTTCCTGCAACGCAATTTGCGCCAGCCTGGCTTGGGCAACGGAGGTGAGATTGTCGTTACCGGCATGATCGATCACCCACTGCAGGCGGGCGCGGGCGGCGTCGGCTTTGCCATCGCCCATTTCGAGCTTGGCGAGGAGCAAGGCGGTCAGGCGGGCGTAGGTGCTATCGCCATAGTTGTCGATGATGGTCTGACCGGCTTTGCGGGCGTCGTCGGTGGCGTTCTTTTCCAGCAGGCCAAGCAGCTGCTCGTAATTGACCGAGGCGCTTTCTGCGCGAAGGTTGCGCGACTCTTCCCAGTAGCGGTAACCGCCCAGCGCCAGCAGGCCAATGGTGAGCCCTAAGAGCAGGGATTTGCCGTTGTCCTTCCACCATTTGCGGATGACTTCGACTTGTTCGCTTTCGGAGGTATAGCCTTCCACGTGGGAAATCCTTTGAGATAAAGCGGACCGGGTAGACGCCGGGCCGGGGATTATAGCCTGTCGTTGCGGGTTTCCCCGTTAGTTCACTGGCGCTGTGCTCAAGGTGGCCAAGAGTGCGGCGCGAGCCACGCGCTGTTGTTCGCCCTGACCCCGCAGCGGTTTGAGGGTGATGGTGTCGCTGGCCAGTTCTTCGCTGCCGAGAATCAGGGCGATCTGCGCGCCCGTGCGGTCGGCGCGCTTCATTTGCGACTTCATGCTGCCGCCCCCACAGATGCAGGTCACGCGAGATTCCGGATACGCATCCCGCAGGGTTTCGGCCAGCAGTAACGCGGCCTGACTTTCAGCCTCACCGGCACCCACCACGCAATAGTCCGCCTCCGGGTTGGTCTCGCTGCCGGTTTGCGCCGCGAGCAGTTCCAGTAGCCGCTCCAGTCCCATGGCGAAACCAATGGCCGGCGTTGGCTTGCCGCCCATCAGTTCGACCAGCGCGTCGTAGCGTCCACCCGCACAGACCGTGCCCTGGGCGCCGAGTTCAGTGGTAATCCATTCGAATACCGTACGTGAGTAGTAATCGAGCCCGCGCACCAGCAGCGGGTTAACCACGTAGGCGATGCCGGCGGCATCGAGCGTCGCACAGACGGTGGCAAAGTGCGTGCGCGACTCTTCTTCGAGAAATTCCGTCAGGCGCGGCGCATTGGCCACGATGGCCTGCATGGCGGGATTCTTGGAATCGAGAATGCGTAAGGGATTGCGGGCCAGCCGGAGCAGGCTGTCTTCATCGAGCGCGTCGCGATGACTTTCAAAATAGGCGGTCAATGCGGCCCGATACTGTTCGCGTTCGTGGGCAAGCCCTAGCGTGTTCAGCTCCAGCCGCAGGCCGCTCAGGCCCAGCGCCTGCCACAGACGGGCGGTAAGCAGCAGCAGTTCGGCATCGATGTCCGGGCCCTGCATGCCGTAGGTTTCCACCCCAATTTGATGGAACTGGCGATAGCGGCCTTTTTGCGGCCGTTCGTGGCGGAACATGGGGCCGATGTACCAGAGTCGGAGTTGCGGCTGGACGTTCAGCAGGCCGTGCTCCAGCACGGCGCGCACGCAGCCGGCGGTGCCTTCGGGGCGGAGTGTCAGATGGTCGCCGTTGCGGTCGGCAAAGGTGTACATCTCCTTTTGCACGATATCGGTGGTGTCCCCGATGGAGCGCTCAAAGACCGCCGTCTGCTCAACAATGGGCAATCGGATCTGCGAGTACCCGTAAGCCGCCAGCACTTTGGCGACGGTGGCCTCCAACGCCTGCCAGCGGTGGCTGGTCGTGGGCAGGATGTCGTTCATGCCGCGAATGGCGCGGAGTTGCTCTTTCACCAATAGCTCCGGAATACGTGGGGCCTTAGCGCCCCTGTGTGTGCTCGCCCACCGTCAGACGGCCGACACCGTTAATGGAGGGGTTCTGGATGGGCTGGCCTTGGCCCTGATAGCTGACCGTCACCACGCGCGCATTGCCGATCAACAGGTCCAGCGGCGCTTTGCCATCCAGCCCGATTTTTTGCCCGGCCTGCAGCATGCCCTGCCAGATTGCTTTGCCGCTGGCGTCGGTCACTTTCACCCAGGAGCTTTCGCTGGCGCTCAGCACGAGCGCGCCGCGCGGCGGCTGTGCGGCGGGCGTTGCTTCAATGGGCGCAGGCTTAGGTTCGGGCTTGGTCTCAACCTTTGCCTCGGCTTTGAGTTCCGGTCTGACGTCAGGCTTCGGCTCGGGTTTGGGCGCATTCTCCGCTTTGGGCGTGGCGGCTGGCGTAGCCGGCGGCGTCGAAGAGGGAGTCAGCGCGGCATCGTTGGCGTTCGCGCTCGCTTCTTCTTCGGAATTAGGCAGCAGGGGCGGCGCCGACCCGTCGGTCTGTCGGCGCCAGCTTTGCGGGCTGTCGAGCGGCAAACCGGCGTGCTCCACCACGGTCCACGAGTAGGGTAAAGGCGTGGCAGGTTCGGGCTTGGGGCCGGTCTCTTCCTGCGCTATCTCACCAGGCCCTGTCGGCGGCGCCGGTTGCACATAGTTGTGCTGCCACCACACCGCGACGCCCACAGCGATGGCGCCAAAGACCGCGAAACTCATCGCCTTGATCCAGCGATTGGCGGTGGTCAATTCGAGCGGTGCGCGCGACTCGAATTGGCTTAGCGCAGGCTCTGCGGTATTGAACTGGGCGCTGTACTCGGCGATTGCCGGCGCGGGGTCAATGCCTAATTCGCGCGCGATGCCCCGCATATAGCCTTTAATGAAGGCCGGGCCGGCGAGTTTGTCCCAGGCTTCGGCTTCCAGCGCGTCGATGATTTTGGGTTCCAGGCGGGTGACGCGAGCCAGTTCCTCTTTCGACATCTCCCGGGCTTCCCGCGCCAGGCGCAGCAAGGTGCCGGGGCCGGTCGCGATCCGGGAAGCAGCGTTTGAAGTGTCATCGGTGGCCGACATGGCTTAGAGCTCGCCCCTTTGCAGTTGGCCGGCTTCGCGAGAATCAGGGAATTGATTGCGGAGCATCATCTCATAGCTCGAGATCTGGTCAGGATGGCCCAAGGCCCGCTCGATTCGAATGCCCAGCGCCAAGGAGCGCGCGGTGTGCTTCGCGTCATCGCTATAGCGCTTGAAGAATTGTGCCGCGCTCGCCGCGTCGCCCCGATTGAGGCTCAAGCTCGCGAGGCTGATCAGGGCTGGCGGGACGTCCGGGTTGCGCTCGAGCGCCGCGCGAAAATAGTCCTCGGCGGCTTTGTCGTCGCTTGCTTCCAGCGCGCAGAGACCGGCATTGGTATAGGCAATTTCCGGCGATTCATACAGCGGGTTTTTCACCGCCGCCAGAAAACGGCTCTGGCCTTCCGCGTAACGTTTTTGCTGACAGAGAAACTGGCCGTAGTTATTCAGGGCCAGGCCATTGTTCGGGCTGGCGCGTAGCGCCGCCCGGAAACTGGCGTCAGCTTTGTCGTACTCGCCCATCCGGTTGTACAGCAGCCCGAGCGCATTGTGCGCGTCGGGATAGTTGGGCACTGCCTCAAGCGCTTTCTGGAGCTTTTTGAGCGCGAGCTCGTTCGGGCCGGTTCGAATGAACTCGATGCCCAACTGCGTGTTTACCGCCGCGATTTTCTCGCGCTCCTCCTCCCGACTAACCCCCGGTTCGGTCGACGGCTGCGACTGGCAGGCGGCCACCAGCATCAGCGTGCCCAACAGCCAGTAGCGCCTGCGCCGCTCAGACATCCAATGAACCCTGTGCGGCCCGATGCCGTGCGGCCTTGGCTGCGACGCGACCGACCAACTGGCCGCAGGCGGCGTCGATGTCTTCGCCGCGCGTCTTACGGGTAATGGTCAATAAGCCGGCCTTGGCGAGCTCGCGACGAAAGGCGTCGATCGCTTCCGGCGTGGACCGCCGATAGTGCGCCCCCACGACCGGATTGAAGGGGATCAGATTCATTTTGGAGGGAATGCCACGCAGGACGCGGGCAAGCTGGCGGGCATGTGCGGGGGTGTCGTTCACGCCATCAAGCATCACATATTCAAACGTGATTTGGTCGTGTGGATTGTTCGACACGTAGCGCCGGCAGGCGTCCAGCAATTCCGCGATGGGATAGGTGCGGTTGAGCGGCACAAGTTCGTTGCGGAGCTCATCGTTCGGCGCATGCAGCGATACGGCGAGCGCGACCGGGCATTCTTCCCGCAGGCGATCGATCCCGGGCACATGCCCCGCGGTGCTGAGCGTGACGCGCTTGCGGCCGAGGTTGTAGGCGTTGTCTTCCATCATCAGACGCATCGCCGGCACCACCGCATCAAAGTTCATCAGCGGTTCGCCCATGCCCATCATCACCACGTTAGTGATGCGGCGCTGGGTTTTGGGATGCTGGCCCAGATAACGGGCCGCCACCCAGACCTGCCCGATGATTTCGCCGGTTGAAAGGTTGCGGCTGAAGCCCTGACGCGCAGTCGCGCAAAAGCTGCAGTTGAGCGCGCACCCGACCTGCGAGGACACGCACAGCGTGCCCCGATCCATTTCAGGGATGAAGACGGTTTCGATTGCGTTGCCGTTATCCACCCGCAGCAACCATTTCAGCGTGCCGTCGGCCGACTCCTGCGCGCTGATGATTTCCGGCAATCTGAACTCGCCGGTTTCACGCAGGAGTTCGCGCAAGCCCCGCCCAAAGTTGGTCATCAAATCGAGGTCGAGCACGCCCTGCTGGTGGACCCACTTGATCAGCTGGGTGGCGCGATAGGCCGGTTGCCCGTGCGCGACGAAAAAACTCGCCAGACCCGCTGCGTCAAAGTCGAGCAGGTTGGGGCGAGTGGTCGTGACGGGCTCGGTCATGGTCGGTCGCGCAATCCCTCAGCGGGACTGTAGTTCGGATTCCGCGAAGAAAAACGCGATTTCGGTGCGGGCGGTGTCTGGGGCGTCGGAGCCGTGGACGGCGTTTTCGCCGATATCGGCGCCATATTCGGCGCGAATCGTGCCCGCTTCAGCCTTGGCCGGATCGGTGGCGCCCATGACTTCGCGATTGCGGAGGATGGCGTTTTCGCCTTCAAGCACCTGCACCATGATCGGGCCGGAGGTCATGAAGTCGACGAGTTCCTGAAAGAAGGAGCGTTCGCGGTGCACGCCGTAAAAAGCGCCGGCCTGTTCCTGGGAGAGTTTGATCAGCTTGGCGCCGATGATGGTGAGGCCAGCGCCTTCGAGCTTGGCGAGGACGCCGCCGATGTGATTCTTGCGCACAGCGTCGGGCTTGACGATGGAAAGGGTGCGTTCAATGGCCATGGCCTGAGAGACTCCTTAAGTGAGTGAAGGTAAGGGCTTGAAATTTGGGCCCGGATTATATTGGCTGCGGCGCACGAAAGCACGGCGCGCGCGTGCCTGTAGAGCCGTCAGGCTTGCGATAGTTTCAATACATGCCGGTTTGCAGGCGGGCCGCCTCGGACATCATTTCGGAGTTCCACGGCGGATCGAAGGTGAGTTCTACGGCGACCGCGGAGACATTGGGCACCGTGCTCACCTTGCCCCGCACGTCCTCGACCAGAATCGGGCCCATGCCGCAGCCGGGCGCGGTGAGGGTCATATCGATCTCGACTTTTTTCGCGCCGTTCTCTTCGGTGACCACTTCACAGCGATAAATCAGCCCTAATTCCACGATGTTGATCGGGATTTCGGGGTCATAGCAGGTCTGCAACTGCTCCCAGATGAGGCTCTCGTCCACCTCGCCGTTCTGGGTATTGCCCTGCGCCGGGCCGGTATCGCGCTCCATGCCCAGGGCGTCGACGTCGGTGGCGGCGATGCGCGCGAGGTTCCCGTTCACATTGACGGTGACCGAGCCGCCAAGCGCCTGCGTGACATAGACCGCGGTGCCTTCGCTCAGCGTCACCGCGGTGCCCTCCGGAATCAGCACGGCGGGACAATCGCGCGACAGGGCGATGGGGACGTGGCGGTCGAAATCTGCGGCGCTCATAGCGTTACCTGGATGCGTTCAGGCGAGGATCTCACATGCCTTCGCCAGCGCGGCGAAGAAATGGTCGATTTCCTCGTGGGTGTTATAAAAAGCGAAAGAGGCGCGGGCGGTGCCGCTCAGGCCGTAGCGGCCCAAGACGGGCATCGCGCAGTGATGGCCGGTGCGGATCGCGACGCCCTGACTATCGAGCAGCACGCCCAGATCCTGCGGGTGCAGGCCGTTGATCACAAACGACAGCACCGCGGCTTTTTCACGCGCGGTGCCGATGAGGCGTAAACCCGGCACCTTAAGGGCGCGCTCAGTCGCGTAGGCCAACAGCGCCTGCTCGTGGCGAATGGCGCCGTCAAAATCGAGCGTCGCGAGATAGTCCAGCGCGGCTTTCAGGCCAATGCCGCCGGCAATATCGGGCGTACCGGCTTCGAACTTCCAGGGCAGATCGTTCCACTCCGATCGCTCAAAGCTGACGGTGCGAATCATGTCGCCCCCGCCCTGCCAGGGCGGCATGGCTTCCAGCAGTTCGGCTTTGCCATAGAGCACGCCGATGCCGGTGGGGCCAAACAATTTGTGGCCGGAAAACGCGTAGAAATCGCAGTCCAGCGCGGTGACGTCCACATGGCCGTGGGCCACCGACTGCGCGCCGTCGATGAGCACCTTGGCCCCCGCCGCATGCGCCAGCGCCACAATGCTCGCCACCGGATTGATACTGCCCAGCGCGTTGGAGACGTGTCCGATGGCAACGAGCTTGGTGCGCGGCGAGAGCAGTTGCTCGAAGGCCGCCATGTCGAGTTCGCCGGCGTCGTTGACCGGGACGACCTTCAGCACCGTGCCGTGGCTGTCGCGGAGCATCTGCCAGGGCACGATGTTGGCGTGATGTTCGGCCTCGCCGATGAGGACTTCGTCGCCCGCTTTCAGCATGCTACGGGCATAGGTCTGGGCCACCAGATTGATGGCTTCGGTGGTGCCGCGCGTAAAGATAACTTCGCGCGTGCTGCCGGCATTCAGAAACTGTCGTACGGCTTCGCGGCCGCCTTCAAATTCATCGGTCGCGCGCTGGCTCAAGGTATGCACGCCGCGATGGATGTTGGCGTTGAGCGTTTCGTAGTAGCGGACCTGAGAATCGATCACCGCCCGCGGCTTCTGGGTGGTGGCGGCGTTGTCGAGATAGACCAGGGGCTTGCCGTTGATCTGCGTATGGAGAATCGGGAAATCCTCACGCACCTTTGCGACATCAAATGCAGGCACCAGCGTCGGAGTCTGGATTGTCATTCGCTGACCTCTAGTTTTTCGGGCAAGGGCACGTCGGCGCTGCCGGCCAGGGTATTGGCCAGCCATTCGCGCAAGGGCGCAAAATTCACCTGCTCCACCACGTCTTGCGTAAAACCGAATACCAGCAGGGCGTGGGCTTCGGCGAGCGGAATGCCGCGCGACCGCAGGTAGAACAGCGCGTTCTCATCCAGCTGACCGACCGTCGCGCCGTGAGCGCAGCTGACGTCGTCGGCGTAGATTTCGAGCTCCGGCTTGGTGTCAATTTCCGCATTGGGTGAGAGCAGCAGGTTGTGACTGGCCTGCTTCGCGGCAATTTTCTGCGCGTTGGGCCGCACCAGTACCTGCCCCCGAAACACCCCACGGCCATCCCCGCCGGCGAGCCCTCTATAAAGCTCGTTGCTGGTGGTGTGCGGCGCGGCGTGGTCGATCTTGGTTTGGTGATCGATGTGCTGGCCGGCCTGCGCGTGGAACAGACCGTTCAAGGTGACGGCCGCGCCGGGCGCTGCCAGTTCGGCGTTGATATCCAGCCGGGCGAGTTTTGCGCCGAAAGCAAAGGAGTGACTGTCCACCTGCGCCTGCTCGCCCAGCGCGAGCCGCAGATGGCCGAGATGCAGCGCCTCAGCGGCTTCAATCTGCAGGCGGTAGTGCGCGAGCTGACTCCCGGCGCCGGCGCTGATGTCGGTAAGCGCCGCGCTGAGATTCTGCGCGCCGACTTCGCCGTAATGGAGTTCTATGAGCGTGAGCTGGCTGTGGGCGTCGGCCTTCACCACGATGAGCGGCGCGGTGAAACAGCGTGCGGGATTCTGGCTGTTGAGGAAGGCGACCAGCAGCGGCGCTTCAAGACGGCTCGCGGCAGCCAGTTCAATCACGGCGCCGTCGCGGGCGCAACCGGCATTCAGCGCGGCAAACACCTGCGCGTCCTGCGCCGCGTAGCGCGCGAGCGTGGCGCGCAGACTTTCCGGATCGTGCGCCAGCACTTCGCTCAGCGTGCGGACCTGCACGGAGGGCGGTAGCGCATCCAGCGCGGACAGCGTTGGCGCCAGCACGCCGTCAACAAACACCAGCCGATGCGGCGTGCTTTCGAGCAGCGGCGCCAGCGTGTTGGCAATCTGGATTGCGGCCGGTGCGTCCACCAGCGCCAGCTCGCCGAGCGGCCGGAGGTCGGTGTATTTCCAGGATTCTTCGCGTGGGGTCGGCACGCCACGCGCAGCCACCACGGCGAGCGCTTGCTGTCGCAGCGCGCCGAGCGGGGATTCGAGCCCGGGCGCGTGCGCCTGAGCCAAGGTCGTCAGCCAGTTCATCAAGCCACCGCTTGCAGCAGCCAGTCGTAACCGCGTGCTTCGAGTTCGAGCGCCAGTTCGCGCGTGCCGGATTTAATGATCTGGCCCTGGGCGAGCACGTGAACCACATCGGGCACGATGTAATCCAGCAGACGCTGGTAGTGGGTGACGACCAGAAACGAGCGCTTGGGGTCGCGCAGTTGGTTGACGCCTTCGGCGACGATCCGCAGGGCGTCGATATCAAGCCCGGAGTCGGTTTCGTCGAGCACCGCGAGCGTCGGTTCGAGCACGCTCATCTGAAACACTTCGTTGCGCTTTTTCTCGCCCCCCGAAAAGCCCTGATTGACCGGGCGGTTGAGCAGGCTTTCTTTCAGGCCCAGCGAGGCCGTTTTAGCCTTCACCATGGCGAGGAATTCCACCGCGTTGATTTCGCCCAAACCCCGATGCTTGCGGATGCCGTTCAGCGCGGCTTTCAGCATGTAGACGTTGTTCACGCCCGGAATTTCTACCGGGTACTGGAAGGCCAGAAACACGCCTTCGCCGGCGCGCTCTTCCGGGCTTAAGGCCAGCAAATCGCGACCGTTGAAGGTAACGCTGCCACCGGTCACGGTATAGCCCGGCTTGCCGGCCAGCACATGCGCCAGCGTGCTTTTGCCCGAGCCGTTGGGGCCCATGATGGCGTGAACCTGGCCGGCGGGCAGTTCGAGATTGAGGCCGCGCAGGATGGGCTTGCCGTCAACTTCGACCTGAAGATTTTCAATCGTGAGCATGGTGAGAGATTCCGATCCGTTCAGCCGACTGCGCCTTCAAGGCTCACACTCAGCAATTTCTGGGCTTCGACGGCGAATTCCATGGGCAGCTCTTTGAAGACCTGCCTGCAGAAGCCGTTGACGATGAGGTTGACCGCGTCTTCCTGTCCAATGCCGCGACTGCGCAGATAAAACAGCTGGTCTTCGCTGATTTTGGACGTGGACGCTTCGTGTTCGAGCTTGGCGCTGCTGTTCTTCACTTCCACATAAGGGAAGGTGTGCGCCCCGCATTGGTCGCCGATGAGCAGCGAGTCGCACTGCGTGTAGTTGCGCGCACCTTCAGCGCTTTTGGCGATCCGCACCAGGCCGCGATAGGCATTTTGGCCGCGCCCGGCCGAGATTCCCTTGGAGACAATCGTGCTGCGCGTATTGCGACCGAGATGAATCATCTTGGTGCCGGTATCCGCCTGCTGCCGGTTGTGGGTCAGCGCCACCGAGTAGAACTCGCCGACCGAATTCTCGCCCTTCAGCACGCAGCTCGGATATTTCCATGTGATGGCGGAACCGGTTTCCACCTGCGTCCACGAAATCTTGGAATTGCGGCCGCGGCAGTCGCCGCGCTTGGTGACGAAGTTATAGATGCCGCCGCGCCCTTCTTCATCCCCCGGATACCAGTTCTGCACCGTGGAATATTTAATCTCGGCGTCGTCCAGCACCACGAGTTCCACTACCGCGGCATGCAGCTGGTTTTCGTCGCGTTGTGGCGCCGTGCAGCCTTCGAGATAGCTCACATAGCTGCCTGCATCCGCCACGATGAGCGTGCGCTCGAACTGTCCGGTGTTCATGGCGTTCATGCGGAAGTAGGTGGAGAGCTCCATCGGGCTGCGGGTGTTTTTGGGGATGTAAACGAACGACCCATCCGAAAACACCGCTGAATTCAGCGCGGCAAAGTAGTTGTCATGCTGAGGCACGACCGTGCCGAGATAGCGGCGCACCAGCTCCGGGTGCTCGCGCACCGCTTCGGAGAAGGAGCAGAAGATAACGCCCGCGTCGGCCAGCTTCTCCTTAAATGTGGTGTGCACCGACACGCTGTCGAACACCACATCCACCGCCACCCCGGCGAGCATTTTTTGCTCTTCCAGCGGGATGCCGAGTTTGTTGTAGGTTTCGATGAGCTTGGGGTCCACGTCGGCCAGACTTTGCGGGCCGTCGGTCTTGGATTTGGGCGCCGCCCAGTAGGAAATCGATTGATAGTCGATCTTCGGGTAGTGCACGTGCGCCCACTCGGGCTCTTTCATCTCCTTCCAGCGGCGGAAAGCCTTCAGGCGCCACTCCAGCAGCCATTCGGGTTCGCCTTTCTTGCCGGAGATGAAGCGCACGGTGTCTTCGCTGAGACCCGGCGGCAAATGCTCTTGCTCGATATCGGTGACGAAGCCGGCTTCGTATTTTTGGCCAATGAAAGCCTGGACGTCGGTGTTGGGCGCAGACATAGGGCTAGACGCTGAAACTCTCGCCGCAGCCACAGGTGGCGGCGACATTGGGATTGTTGAACTTGAAGCCTTCGTTCAGGCCTTCGCGGGTGAAATCGACTTCAGTGCCATTGAGGTAGCCGATGCTCTGGTCGTCCACCACCACCTGAATACCGTGGGAGTTGAAAACCTGATCGTGTTCGCCAATTTCATTGACGGGTTGCACCACGTAGGCGTAGCCCGAGCAGCCGGTGGAGCGTACCCCGATGCGCAGTCCCGAGCCGCCCGTCTGGCCGGCGAGGAAACGCTGCACGTGTTTGGCGGCGCGTTCAGTAAGGGTGATGGCCATAGTCGTCTTCTCCGAATGTCAGGTGGCTGATGGCGAGGGCTGGGCGCCGGTCATGGGCCATTTCTTGATGACATGCACGTCATCCGGGCTTTCTGCGTTCTGGCAGACGTTTTCGAGACTCACGTTGGCCAGATGCTGGCGGATTTGCTCGCTCAAACCGGCCCAGAGGTCGTGCGTGATGCAGCCCTTCTCGCCTTTGCAGTTCCGTTTGCCGCCGCAGCGGGTGGCGTCTACCGTTTCATCGACCGCGTCGATGACGTCGGCGACGGAAATCAGGGCGCGTTCGCGGGCGAGTTGGTAGCCGCCGCCGGGTCCGCGAGTGCCATCCACCAGACCCCGGCGCCGCAGGGCAGCGAACAGCTGTTCCAGATAAGACTGTGAGATGCCATGACGCTCGGCGATTTCTGCGAGCGAAAGGCGTCCTTTGTTCTGCTGGAGGGCGAGCTCCACCATGGCCGTCACGGCGTAGCGCCCTTTAGTTGTGAGTCTCATAGAGGTCCGTGCGCCATTACCAAGAAGCAGGGTGGGGAATTCTCCGGGATCCCCAGTAAATTGGTCAACTATTATTTGTGCAACTGCGATGGGCTGTCGCCGGCCGCAGGCTGGCGCGCCTCCAATGCGGCAAGTCTTTCTTCCAGCGCTCGCGCCTGTGCGGCGACTTGCTCGAGTTTCACCACCAGCGGGTCTTTCACATCGGCGGATTGGCCGTAGGCATCGAAGCAGGGGCGGGGCGCGGGAGAGACGGGTTCATTCAGCGAGAGGTCGGCATTAGCGCTTTTACTACTCGCCTCGCGGGCTGGAATGCCGACGACGGTCGCGCCTTCTGGGACGTCCTTCACGACCACCGCATTGGAGCCGATGCGCGCGTTGTCGCCCACCAGAATCGGGCCCAGCACCTTGGCCCCGGCGCCGATGACGACCCCATTGCCCAGAGTGGGATGGCGCTTGCCCTTGTTCCAGGTCGTGCCGCCCAGCGTTACGCCGTGGTAGAGGGTGCAGTCGTCGCCAATCTCGGCGGTCTCACCGATGACCACGCCCATGCCGTGGTCGATAAAAAAGCGTCTACCGATGGTGGCGCCCGGATGAATTTCGATGCCGGTCAGAAACCGCCCGATATGCGACAGCATGCGCGCCGGCCATTTAAGCCCGCGCAGCCATAGCAGATGGCTTACGCGGTGAAATAACAGGGCATGCACACCGGGATAGGTGGTCAGCACCTCCAGCAGGTTTCGCGCCGCGGGGTCGCGCGCGAAGATGCTGTTAAGGTCTTCTTTTAGTTGGTTCAGCATGATGTCAGCATGTCCTGATTGCACTGCAGCGAGGTAGCGCGAAAAGCGCCCCGACCATGGAAAACCCAGATTCTCCCCAAAAGCCATCGAAGATGACACCGCTGCAAGTCGCGCAAAGCGTGCTCGCCGCGTTTTTCGGCGTACAGAGTTCGCGCAACCGGGAGCGGGATTTTTCGCGCGGTTCGGCCCGGACCTTCATCATCGCGGGCCTCATCGGTACCGCGATTTTCATCGGCACCGTGATTTTGGTGGTGCGACTGGTGTTAAGCGGGGCGAGCCACTAGGCCCGCCATGGCTTAAGCCTCAGGACGCAGTTTGCGCAACTGCGTTTGGATGCGCTCAATGGCGTCGGCATTGTCCGCCGCCCGTTTGCGCTCTTTCTCCACCACCTCGGCCGGCGCTCGGGCGACAAAGGATTCGTTGCCGAGTTTGGCGTTAACGCGCGCCAGATCCTGCTCCAGCCGCACGATTTCCTTGGCCAGGCGGTCGGCCTCCACGGCCGGGTCGATGAGATCCAGCAAGGGCACCAGCAAGGTGGTCTCGCCGGCCAGCGCCGCAGTGGCGTCGCTGCGCGCGTGCTCCACGCGTTCGATGCGTTCAAGCCGGGCCAGCGTCTGAATATAGGGCGCGCATTCCCCCAGCCAGACCCGTTCATCCGCGCTGCCGCCTTTGACCTGCAGGGGGATCTTGCGGGCCGGTTCGAGATTGCTCTCGGCCCGAATCCGGCGCACGCCGAGCACCACGGTTTTCAGCCAATCCACTTCCGCCGCAGCCGCCGGATCCGCCGGATAGTCGGCCTGCCGCGGATAGGGCTGGGTCATCACGGTTTCGGCGCTCGCGCCCAGCAGCGGGGCGACCTTGAGCCAGAGTTCTTCGGTGATGTAGGGCATCAGCGGGTGCAGCGCGCGGAGCGCGGCTTCCAGTACTTCGAGGAGGGTGCGGCGCACGATCTGCTTGTGTTCATCGGAGGTGCCCGGGTCGTTGAGCGAGACTTTCGCCAGTTCGATATACCAGTCGCAGAACTCATCCCAAATAAATTCATAGATGGCCTGCGCGGCGAGGTCGAAGCGATAGGCATCGAAGCCATCCCGCACCGCGCCGAGCGCCTGCCCGAAGCGATGGCGAATCCAGCGCTCGGCAAGCCCGCCGCGACTGCCCGGCGCCGCCAGCGGGGCGGTGCCCACCGTCATCAGCACATACCGGCTGGCGTTCCAGATTTTGTTGCAGAAGTTTCGATAGCCTTCGATGCGGCCCAGATCAAAGCGTACGTCGCGGCCCTGCGTGGCCATGGAGGCGAAGGTAAAGCGCAGCGCGTCGGTGCCATAGCTGGGAATGCCCTCGCCGAACTGGCGGCGAGTGGCGGCTTCAATTTTGGGCGCGTCTTCCGGGCGCATCAGGCCGGTAGTGCGTTTACCCACCAGCGGTTCGAGTTCGATGCCGTCGATGAGGTCGATCGGGTCGAGGATATTGCCCTTCGACTTCGACATCTTGTTGCCTTCGGCGTCGCGCACCAGGCCGTGGATGTAGACCTCGTGGAAAGGCACGTCCCCCATAAACTTCAGCCCCATCATGATCATCCGGGCGACCCAGAAGAAAATGATGTCGAAGCCCGTCACCAGCACGCTGGTGGGGTAGAAGGTGGAGAGTTCAGGCGTTTGCGCCGGCCAGCCCAACGTGGAGAACGGCCACAGGGCGCTGGAGAACCAGGTGTCGAGGACGTCGGCGTCCTGCCGCAGGGGCACGTCGGCGGCGAGGCCTGAGTTGGCGCGCGCTTCGCGCTCGGTGCGGCCCACGTGGATGCTCCCGTCTTCCGCGTACCACGCCGGGATCCGATGCCCCCACCAGAGCTGGCGGCTGATGCACCAGTCTTCGATATTCCGCATCCATTCAAAGTAGGTTTTGGACCAGTTCTCCGGCACGAAACGGATGCGGCCGTCTTCGACACAGGCGATCGCGGGTTCGGCCAGCGGGGCAATCCGCACGAACCATTGGTCCGTCAGATAGGGCTCGATCACCGCTTGCGAACGGTCGCCTCGCGGCACCATGAGTTTGTGATCGTCCACCTTCACCAGCAGATTGAGCGCGGCCAGATCGGCGACCACGCGTTTGCGGGCTTCAAAGCGATCCAGCCCGCGATAGGCCGCCGGGGCCTCATCGTTGATGCAGGCGTTGTCGGTAAAGATGTTGAGCTTGGGCAGGTTGTGGCGCTCGCCCACCGCGTAGTCGTTGAAGTCGTGCGCCGGGGTGATTTTCACGCAGCCGGAGCCAAAGGCCGGGTCGACGTAGGTATCGGCAATGACCGGAATGGTGCGATCGCACAGCGGCAGCGTGACGCGCTTGCCGATCATGGCCTGATAGCGCTCGTCGTCTGGATGTACCGCGACGGCGGCGTCACCGAGCAGGGTTTCGGGGCGGGTCGTCGCCACCACCACGGAGCCAGTGCCGTCTTCCAGCGGATAGCGAATGTGCCAGAGGTGCCCCTGCTCTTCGGTAGCCACCACCTCCAGATCGGAAATCGCGGTGTTGAGCACCGGATCCCAGTTCACCAGACGCTTGCCGCGATAAATCAGGCCCTCTTCATACAGGCGCACAAAGACTTCGGTCACGGCCTCCGACAGGCCTTCGTCCATGGTGAAGCGCTCGCGCGACCAGTCCATCGACGCCCCCATGCGGCGGAGCTGCTGGGAGATGGTGCCGCCGGATTCGGCTTTCCAGTCCCATACGGCGTCGACAAAGCGCTCGCGGCCGAGTTCGTGGCGCGAAGTGCCTTTCAGCCCGAGCTGTCGCTCGACCACCATTTGGGTCGCGATGCCCGCGTGGTCGGTGCCGCATTGCCAGAGCGTGCGGAAGCCCTGCATCCGGTGATAGCGGATGAGCGCGTCCATCAGGGTGTCTTGAAAGGCGTGGCCCATGTGCAGGCTGCCGGTGACGTTGGGCGGCGGCAGCATGATGCAGTACGGCGCATCGCGACCCTGCGGCGTGAAGCAGCCCGTTTGTTCCCAGCGCGCATAGCGGGCGCGCTCGATGGCGTGAGGGTCGTAGGTCTTGGCGATAGTGTCGTCTGGGCTCATGGTCGATTCAGCGATTCCGGGAGATGAATGAGTGGGGAGCGTCGGGCTCAGTTTGGGCGTTGGCGCCGGCGGCGGGGGCGCTCGCAAAAACAGCGCCGAGTCGACGCCTGCGACGCGATCGAGCAGACGTGGGGGCTTGAGTCCCGGTGGCGGGCGTTGGCCGCGCAAGATCTCGTCCTGCGCCTGATGCCGCGCATCCAGCAAGGCCGCCAGTTCGCTCAATGGCGAGTCGAGGTCGGGTTGGCTCGGGATCTTCTCGTCGCTCATGAGGCTCAGACCTTGATTGTCTCGAGCGGGTAACCCCGGTCTTTGTAGAAGCGATAGCGATTGCGCGCCTGCGCCCGGGCCGCTTCATCCGGGCCGGTGGTTTCCACCACCTGCTCGAACTGGCTGAAAAACGGCGGCACTTCGCGCTGCAGATTCACCAGCAATTCGGCGCTCTGCGGTGCCTGCTGGCCGTGGCCGAGCGTCACCCGCACCTGCGCCGCTTCGGGACTATCCGCCGGCGCGTGCGGCAGGAAGCTCGCGTCGTAGAAGGTCCACAGGAGTTCATCCAGCGCCTGCTGCAGGGTTTCGGTCTCGCAATGCAGGTGCACGTGCCGGCCCTCGCGCCAGGCCCGCTCCACCAGTTGGCAGATGTAGATGTCGTGCTGCCGCTGACTGCCGTCCGGCAAGACGTGAAAGTCGATTCGGGTCATGCCCGTCGCCTGCTCAGCCGGCGCGACGCGCCCGGTTGAGGATAAATTCCATCAGCATCGGCACCGGCCGACCGCTGGCGCCTTTGGCTTTGCCCGAATGCCAAGCGGTGCCGGCAATATCGAGATGCGCCCAGCGATAGGCCTTGGTGTAGCGGGCGAGGAAGCAGGCCGCGGTGATGGTGCCGGCTTCGCGACCGCCCACGTTCGCCATGTCCGCAAAGTTGCTCTCGAGCTGCTTTTGATAGTCGTCCCATAGCGGCAGGCGCCAGGCGCGGTCGCCGCTGTGCTGGCCGGCGCGGAGGAGTTCTTCGGCCAGCGGGTCGTGGTTGGAGAGCAGACCGCTGGCGTGGCTGCCGAGCGCGATAACGCAGGCGCCGGTCAGGGTGGCGATATCAATGACCACGTCGGGTTCAAAGCGGGCCGCGTAGGTGAGCGCATCGCACAGGATGAGGCGACCTTCGGCATCGGTGTTGAGAATCTCAATGGTCTGGCCGGACATGCTGGTGACCACGTCACCCGGTTTGATGGCTTTGCCGTCGGGCATGTTTTCCACCGCCGGAATCACGCCCACCACGTTGACCGCCAGGCCAAGGCTCGCCACGGCTTTCATGACGCCCAGCACGCTGGCCGCGCCGCACATGTCGAACTTCATTTCATCCATGCCCGGACCGGGCTTGATGGAGATCCCGCCGGAATCGAAGGTCACGCCTTTACCTACCAGCACAATGGGGCGGGACTTGGTGGCGTCGCCGGTGTATTCCAGCGTGATGAGTTTCGGCGCTTCGGCGCTGCCCTGCGCCACCGCGAGCAGGGAACCCATGCCGAGGGTTTCCATCTCGGCGCGCTCCAGCACCGTGATCTTGAGGCTCTTGTGGGCTTTTCCCAGTGCCTTCGCGGCGTCGGCCAACTGCTTCGGCGGGCAGTGATTGCCCGGCAAATTGGCTAAATCCTTGGTGAGATTGAGGCCTTCGGCCATACCGTCGGCGATGGCGATCGCGCGTTCGGCTTCGGTGTTGCGCGCGCTCTCCACCAGCAGCGTGAGCTTGGCGCAGCGGGTTTTCTTCGACGGTTTGCTCTTCATCTGATCAAACCGGTAGGTACTGTTATGGAAGGCCAGCGCGGCCTGCAGCGTCTTCCAATGAGTATCGCGTTCCTTGACCTCGAGTTCGGTGAGACAGGCCACCGCGTTGCGCAGGCCGGCATCGGCGATTGCGCGCGCTGCCTTGCCGACAATTTGCTGATACTCCGCGGCCTCGATGCCTTCAACCTTGCCGCAACCGATGACCAGCACGCGCTCTGCGCTGGTGCCGGGGGCTTCGTGCAACATCAGGGTTTCGCCCGTTGCGCCGGTCAAATCCCCACGCTTGAACAGCTTGGTGAGCGTGCCCCCCAGCGCCTTATCGAGGGCCTTGGCGGCGCTCGATAATTTTTTTCCGGCGTGCACACCAACGATGAGGCATGCTGTTTTCTGTTCCTGCGGATGACCGCGTTTGACGGAGATTTCCATGGGCTGCTCCGGAGGGCGAGGGCTGTGGGCTTAAGGGCGATGGACGATTGTGAGGACGCGAATCGATGGCCAGTGTATGCGGTCGGATTTAGCGGCGTAAAGCACGCGTATACTGTGCTCACAGCCGTATGAAAATCCTTGATCGCTACATTGCCTGGAGCATTCTCGCCGCCACCTTCACGGTGCTCGCGGTGCTGGTCGCGATCTTCACTTTTTTTGCTTTTATCGATCAGCTCGAAGACATTGGGCGCGGCACCTACACCTTGATGAAGGCCGCGAGTTTCGTCGCGCTGATGTTGCCCACGCTGACCTACCAACTCTTCCCGATGGCCGCGCTAATCGGCGCCTTGATCGGCTTCGGCACCCTGATGCGCAACGGCGAGATCATCGTGATCCGCGCCGCTGGCGTGACCAAAAACCGATTGGTGCTGTCGGTGCTCAAATCGGCCTGGGTGATGTTGGTCATCGTGTTGCTGGTGGGTGAGGGTCTGGCGCCACCCACGTTGCGCATGGCCGAAGACATCCGGGACCGGGCCCTCGACAAGCGCGGCTACATGCCGAACGAGAGCGGTTTCTGGTCACGCGATGGCAAGAGTTACGTCAATATCCGCGAAATCCTGCCGGACGACCGGCTACGCGATGTCTACATTTACGATTTCGACGACCTCAACCGACTGAGCGCCAGCACCTACGCCGAGGGTGCGCGCTATACCGACGACGGCTGGATTCTGGAGAACATCTCGCGCACCGAGCTGGATGACAACGGGATTCGGGCGCGCCACGAAACCGAGGCGGCGTGGGATTCCATCATCAAGCCGGATTTGCTCGCGATGGTGAAAATTAATCCAGACCGTTTGGGCATCGTGAGTCTGGTGCGCTATCTGCGCTTCCTCAATCAGAACGCCGGCGACCCACAACGGTATGAGCACGCGCTGTGGCGGAAGTTGAGCTATCCGCTGGGGCTGGTCGCGATGGTGCTGTTGGCGGTGCCGATGGTGTTACGGGCCGACCGCTCGGTGTCGGTGGGGCAGCGCGTGCTGATCGGCGCGATGATCGGGCTCGGGTTTCACCTGCTCAACCAGACGGCGGGTCATTTAGGCGTGGTCTATGAGGTGCCTGCGGTGCTGTCGGCCGGCACGCCCACGCTGGTGATGTTGGCGGCGGCGCTGGTGCTCCTTGCCCGCACGCGCTAGGTCGTGGGTACCCTGACCAGTCGCGAGTGAGACGCGCGGTCGGTCCAGCTGCGTCGCTCCGCATCAAACGCGCTCCACCAGTAGCCCATGCCGGCGGGTAGCCAGGCCGCAATCCCCACACTGAAGCGCACCAGCGTCTGCCACCCGCTCAGACGCGCGCCGGTGTCGGCGTCCACGACACGAATCCGCCAGCTTTTCATGCCCAGCGTCTGGCCGCTGCGGCGCCAGCAAAACGCGAAATAGAGATAGTTCAGCAGGAGCAGGAGCGCGCTGAATCCCGGACTGTTGGCCGGCACGGCAAGGCCGTGATTAAGCCCTACTGCGATCCCGCCAACGACGAAGCAGATCCCAATCACCGCCAGCGTGTCGTAGAGCATCGCGGCGAGCCGGCGCCACAGCGCAACGGGGTTTGCTTGTAGGTCGGTGTGCGGGTGGTTTGGCATGGTCGAGATGAGGAACGGGTGGGGCGGCGAATCTGTCACAATGCTCCGGCGCGCCGCAAGCAGAGCTTGCCGACCACGACCGCCGGAGATCGCGTTGCAATGCCGTTGTTACTCATCATCCTGATGCTTTGCCTTGGCGTCGCCCGCGGCGCCGTAGCGCATCCCATGGGCGAGCCGCCCGGGCAGATGGTCGACATTGGCGGTCGACGCCTGCATCTGAATTGTCTCGGTCATGGCGCGCCGACGGTGCTGATTGATATTGGACTGGGGGCGGCATCGCTGGAATGGGAGCCGGTGATGCGGCGACTTGCCGGCACTCTCAAGGTTTGTGTTATCGAACGCGCCGGCTACGGCTGGAGCGAGATGGGACCCTATCCCCGAACCAGCGCCGAGCACGTGAATGACCTCTATTTGCTCCAGCGTGCCGCCGGCCTCAAGCCGCCGTTCATGTTGCTGGGGCACTCCTACGGGGGCTTCGACATGCAGCTGTTCGCCCGGCGCTATCCTGCGCTGGTGGCGGGTCTGGTGCTGGTCGACGCTTCGCATCCCGAACAGGCCGAGCGTTTTGCCGCACCGCCTTTCAAGGTCCAGATTGCGCCTTCCAGCCGCATGGGACTGGTGCACTTCGGTCGCCGTCCCGGCGTCGTGCCGGGCATGACCCGCGCGGCGGAAGCCCAGACGCGCTTTCAATATGAGAATTGGCGCCCGCGCCGAACCATCGCCTGGGAGTTGCTGGGGTTTCGCGATAGCGAGGCCGAACTGCGGGAAGAGGCACCGTTGAAAGCCCTGCCCTTGGTGGTGTTGACCCGCGGGAAACGGGTGTGGCCCGCCGGGGAGCACGGCGACCAGCTGGAGGCACTTTGGCTCAGCCTGCAGTCCGAACTGGCCGCACAGTCTCCGACGACCGCGCATTTGCTGGCGCTGAACAGCGGGCATCAAATTCATCTGGAACAACGCGCGGCGGTGGTCTACGCCGTAGGCTTGGCGGTTGACGCCTGGCGCTGCCAGACCACTCCGGCCGGCGCGAAGGGCGGCTATTCCGGCCCGTGGATGGCCCACTCGCCCGAACATCTGCGGTACCTCACCAATCGCTTGGGCTTACCGACGGCCGAGCCCGTCACGGCGGATCTTCCGCCATGAGCAGTGACGCTCGCCGAGCCGCGCTACGGGCGCTGGCCTGCGCCGATCCGGCGGAAAAAGTGGCGCTGGTGCGCGACTTGGCCGCGTCGTCGCTGCCGCTCGATGCGGCCTGCGAACTGGCGGCGCCGATCGTTCCGGGCCGCCCCGCGCGGCCAGCGTTGATCCCGCCCCAGCGGGTGCCGCGCCGACGCCCCGCGTCGCTCCCGGGCCGGGCCGCGCTGATTCACGCCATCGCCCATATCGAGTTCAACGCGATTAACCTCGCGCTCGATGCCGTAGTGCGTTTTCACGCGATGCCGGCGGATTACTACCGGGACTGGATCGGGGTGGCGGCGGAGGAAGCGCACCACTTTTCCCTGCTCCGGGCGCATCTGCGCGGTCTCGGTTACGACTACGGGGACTTCCCGGCGCATGACGGTCTATGGGAGGCCGCGCGCAAAACGGCC
>CANFVX010000017.1 GCA_947450495.1 Gammaproteobacteria bacterium | reverse complement strand
CGCTGTCGCCGCTGACTGAGAGGCTGCCCAGTGACTGGTTAGCCCCGATGGCGCCGCTGGCGTCGAAGTTGCCGACCACGGTCAGCGTTTGCCCGCCCGCGCCAGCGCCATCGGCCCCAGCGGAGAGCGTGACCGTCGTCCCCGTCAGCGTGGTATTCGCGCCGAGCACCGCACGCTCGCCGTAGGTCTGCGTGCCGGTGGTATTGATTGAACCGCCGTTCAGGCCCAAGGAGCCCGCCGCGTCGGTAGTCACCGAAGCGGCACGCACCGTCCCGCCGAAGGTGGTGGCACCACTGCTGATGACGTTCAAGGTCCCAAGGCGGGTTGTGTCCCCGACTGCGCCGCTGAAGTTCGCCGCGCCACTGCCGGCATCCACCGTCAACGCCTGCGCGCCATCCAGCGTGCTACCAAAATCAATGCCCACGCCGGTCAATGTCAGATCGGCCCCGAGAGTGACGGCACCGGAGTAGGTCTGCGCGCCAGTCGTGGTGATGTTGGCGTTCAGCGCGCTGTCGCCGCTGACCGACAGAGCCGCCAGCGCCTGATTGGCCCCAACGTCACCGAACACCGCATTGCCGTTAATCACCAGACCTTGAGATCCGGCCGCAGTGGCATCCACGCCATTGGCCAGCGAGACCGTCGTGCCGGTCAGCGTGGCGTTGGCGCCGAGCACAGCACGCTCGCCATAGGTCTGCGTGCCGGTGGTATTGATTGAACTGCCGTTCAGGCGGAGCGACCCTGCCGCATCGGTAGTCAGCGAGGCGGCACGCACCGTGCCGCCGAAGGTGGTGGCACCGCTGCTGGTGACGTTCAAAGCCCCCAGACGAGTCGTATCGCCGACCGCGCCGCTGAAGTTCGCCGCGCCAGTTCCGGCATCCACCGTCAACGCCTGCGCGCCATCCAGCGTGCTCCCAAAATCAATGCCCACACCCGTCAGGCTCAGATCGGCCCCGAGAGTGACGGCACCGGAGTAGGTCTGCGCGCCGGTTGTGGTGACGTTGGCGTTCAGCGCGCTGTCACCGCTGACCGACAGTGCCGCCACCGCCTGATTAACACCGACGTCACCGAACACCGCGTTGCCGTTAATCACCAGGCCTTGAGATCCGGCCGCAGTCGCATCCACGCCATTGGCCAGCGAGACCGTCGCGCCCGTCAGGGTCGTGTTGGCGCCAAGCACCGCGCGTTCGCCGTAGGTCTGCGTGCCGGTGGTATTGATTGAGCCGCCGTTCAGGCCCAAGGAGCCCGCCGCGTCGGTAGTCACCGAAGCGGCACGCACCGTCCCGCCGAAGCTGGTGGCACCGCTGCTGATGACGTTCAAAGCCCCCAGACGAGTCGTATCGCCGACCGCGCCGCTGAAGTTCGCCGCGCCAGTCCCAGCATCCACCGTCAGTGCCTGCGCACCATCCAGCGTGCTGCCAAAATCAATGCCCACGCCCGTCAGGCTCAGATCGGCCCCCAAGGTGACGGCACCGGAGTAGGTCTGTGCGCCGGTGGTGGTGATGTTGGCGTTCAGCGCGCTGTCGCCGCTGACCGAGAGCGTGCTACCCGACAGGGCGCCACCAACGCTCAGGTTGCCGGTGTAGACCTGCGCACCGGCGGTGCTGACAGCGCCAATGGTGATCTGTTGACCCTGCACGCTCAGTCCAGAGCGGCTGGTATCCAGACCTCCGTTGACGAAGGCCTGCAGGAGTGACACATCGCCGCCAGTCGAAGTGAGCGTGACGTTGCCGCTCTGTCCGGCGCTGATCGCGCCATTGGCGGTGAGATTGCCCGTAGTGGTGACAACAATGTCGCCGTTCGCCGTGGTCAAGGCGTTAGTCGTAAGCGCCGGGGTCGATGCCAGATAAATGCCGCCCGTGCCGGTGACCTGTGCGGAAACACTGATGCCGTTGACATCAAAAGCCGCCCCGCTGTTGCCGATTCCCGTACCGCTGCTCAGGTTGAGCGTGCCGCCCGTCAGCGATGGCGAGGAAGTGAGCAGTTGACCCGCTGTCGCCGACAAGCTCAGCGTGCCAGCGGCGCCCGCGTTGAGCGTCCCCACGACAAGGTCACCGCTGGTCGCGCTCAGGTCGATCGTGCGGATTGGACCGCCTGCGACGATGTTGCCGGCCGTCATGCCGCCGCTGCTCGTCGCGGTGATGTTCCCGTCGCTGGTCGCGAGCGTGGTGCTGGTCAGGGTGCCGGTATTGTTGACCGTCAATGCGCCCGCGCCGCTCAAGGCGACGTCAAGTGCACCCGCGCTAGTGGTCAGCGTGGTGCTGCCGCCCGCAGCGCCGCTACGCAGGTAGACCGAGTTGCCCGTGAGGTGCAGGTCGCGCCCGCCCCCCGTCGTCACCACATCGGTCGTGCCAAACAGGCGCAACGCGCCGGTGGCGCTGATAGCTGTCGTGGGCAGCGTCAGCAGCCCTGGCGAGTTGAGCAGCAGGTTGCCGTTCACCGTCAGGCCCGCGCTGGCGTCCAGATCGCCCGCGGCGCGCAGATAAGCAGAACCACCCCCGCTCATCGAGAGCGCACCCGAGCCCAGCGTCCAGGTACCCGTATTCAGGTTCTCGATCGACACCGTTGCGTTCACGCCGGTGGTGCTTGCACCGCTGAGCTCACTGGCGTTGATGAGGATCGGCGTGCCGGCGCCGGTGACCAGATCGGTCACCGTGCCGATGTCGGCGCCGGCGTTGAACTGCACGGCGTGGGCGGTCACCTGTGGACCGCTACCACTGGCCAGAATAGATCCCGCCGAAGTCAGCGTCACCGCGCCGTTATTGGCACCCGCCGACACACTGATCAGGGTCAGATCGCCGCTGCTGGTGCTGAGGCTCACGTTATTGCCCGCGCTATCAGCGGCTGCGGTCACCGAGGTGGCCACAGTAGGTCCGCTCGTGTTGATGACCACTGCACCACCCTGCGCGAGCACGGAGTTCAGCGTTACGCCGCTGACGTTGGCGTCATCCACGTACACGCCGGTGCCCGAGACACCGCCCGTCAGTGCCAATGTGCTGGCGGCAGTCTGAACTGCCAGCGAGGCACTGCCCACGCCGGCCTCACCGGTGAGGGTCACCGTGTTACCGGTGATGCGGGTGGCGGAATTATCGTCGTCACTCACCGTGCCGCCGGATAAGGCGGCGCTCAGGGTAACGTTGCCGCTACCGGCGTTAATGTTGCCGGCGACCAGCGCGACGTTGTTCGCAGTGCCGGTGACATTAATCGCCGCGCCACTTGATGCGACATTGGCCAGCAACAGGTCGGCCGACGCGGTGATGTCGATCAGACCGCCGTTGGATTCGACGCTCGAGAACACCGCATCGCTGCTCGTGCCCAGATAGATGTCGCCGCCAGCCGCCTCTACCTGCACGCGCTGCCCGGTGGCACGCCCCCGGTTAGTGCTGTCGCCGACACCGACGGCGCCGTACAAACTGACGCCAAAACCTTCGACGACGCTACTGCCGGTGAACAGCAGGCGACCGGCGCTTGCCGACAAATGCACTTCGTTGCTGCGCGCGTTCGCGCCGCCAGAGACATTCACCACCGTAAGGTCACCGGCACTGGCCGTAACCCGGATGTCGTTACCGATAGCGTCGGTGACGGAGGTCAGCGAAGTGAGGCGTGCGCTGCCTGCGGTAGTCACGTGGGTGGCGCCGTTGTTGACCGAGGTCGTGAGGCCGCCGTTCAAGCTACCCAGACTGCTCAGGTACAGCGAGCCGGTGCCGGTCACGCTGGCGTTCACCGTGTGGCCGGCCGAGGCGTTCACCAGGATCGGTGCCACATCGGTGCCGATGCCATTGGCCGCGCTCAGGGTGATGGCGGCGTTGGCGCCACTGCCGGCCAGCGTGCCGCCGCCGGCGAGGATGCTGCCGCCGCTGGCCGTGAGGCTCAGCGTGCCGGCACTGCCGTAGCTCAGAGTGCCCAGCGTCAGGTCGCCGGTGGTGGCGGTGACGGACAGGTCGCCGGTGGTGGCCAGGCTGGACAAGTTCAGCGAGCCGGCCTGCTGCAGCACTATGCCGCCGGTGCCTGCGCTGGCCGTGAGCGAACCCACCGCCGTGCCCAGCGCGGTGCCGCTGGTGCCGATGTTGCTGTCCGTGCCATAGGCCTGCAGGGTCAGGCTGCCCGCGGTGATCAGCGAGCTGCCGTTGATGGCGTTGATGTTGCCGTCGCCGCCGCTCAGGTAGGCCTGCAGCAGCATGGTACCGGTGTTGCCCACGTTCAGGCTGCCCACCGACAGCGAACCGATGCCCAGGTAGCTGAAGTCCAGTCCGGTGCCATCAGACAGGCTGGTGAGCGTGGTGATGTCGCTGCTGTCGGTGGCGCTGAAGGTCAGGCCGCTGGCAATGACGCTGAGCGTGCCGCTGCTGCCGGCACCTGTGTAGTTCGTGCGGTCCAGCGTCAGCAGGTTCAGGTCGGCGATGTTGGTCACGTACACGCTGCCCGGGGTGTTGAGGACCAGTTGCGGCGTGTTCAGGTTAAGACGCGTGCCGCTGCTACCGATGTCGTTACCCGTGCCGTAGCGGGCCGACAGGGTGACGTGGGTGCCGGTGATGGCATTGCTATTGTTGATGCCGGTGACGCTGCCTTGCGATGAACTCAGATCCACCGCGCCGCCGCTGGTCAGGGTGCCTACCGACAGGCCGTAGCCGCTGGTCAGCGTCACGCCGTCGGGTGCCGTGATGGAGTCGGCGGCCAGGTTGTAGCTTTCGCTGACTGCGATGCTGCCGCTGGCGCCGTGCGCCGCGCTGGCCGAGGCCGTCAGCGTGGTCGTGCCACCGCCGTTGGCCGAAGTGCCGATGGCGCTGGTGTTGCCGATTGAGCCGCTGGCCGTGAGCGAGACGGTGGTGGCATTGGCGATGGATCCGCTCAGGATGGAGCCACCCTGATTATTGATGGTGACCACGTTGCCGCCGGCATTGATGGACCCGAGCGCAATGTCACCGTCGTCCTGAGTCAGGCTGACGGCGCCAGTGGCGGAAATGCTGCCCAAAGCAGTGGGACCATGCAGGGCCAGATACACGCCGCCGCCCTGCGCGGTGGCGCTTACGGCATTGACCGTCACATCGATGCCGTTGCCGCTGCCGCTGGCGCCCACGGCGCCGCCGTAACTCACCATGCTCAGGCTGGCGGCCCGAACCAGCGTATTGGGGTTGCCATCGCCGAGGATGTCGCCGGCGCCGGTACCGGTGAGCGCTACCGTACCGGTGGTGCCCAGGTTAATCGTGCTCACCTGCATGGCGGCGTCGCTGGTAAAGCTGAAAGCTAGGCCCAGCGGGTCATCCAGGCTGGTGAGGGCGGTGCCGGTAACGCTGTCGGTGGCGGTGAAGAGCGGGTAGGCAGCGCCTGTAAGCGGCACTGAGACGATGCTGTAGGCGCCGCCATAGGTGACGGTCGGGTGCGAGGTGCTGATGGTCAGGCTGTCGATGTGCGTGTCCGACTCCACGTTCAGCGCGCCGGTGGGTGCAAAGCTGGTCAGCGGTACCGACAGGCGGATGGGCAAGCCCACGCTGCCGATGGCCCCGCCGTTGTTGGCGTAGAAGGTGGCGCTGGCGGCGCTGATCCGGTTGCTGCTGCTGGCATCGCCGAGGATGTCGCCGGTGCTGGTCAGCGACACGGTGCCGGAACGGCCCACGTCGATGGTATCCACGGCCTGATCCCGCTGCGTGTTCAGCAGGAAATTCAGGCCGGTGGTATCGGCAACGTTGTTCACGTGGGTGGTGCCGTCGTCGGTGATGTCGAAGTTCAGCGACGGCGCCGTCACCTGGTATACCGGCGCGGTGCCGCCCGCGGTCTGGCTGCTGGTGAGCGACAGGCTGGTAAGGTCCTGGCCGTTGTCGACGAAGGCGTCGGCGCCGGTGGCGAGCGTTAGGGCCAGCGCATCGGTCTGCAGGCGCGTGCCGCTGCCGCCGGCCGCGCCGAGCGAGCCCCCGGCTGACAGCACGATGCTGCCGGCGGTGAGCAGGCCGCTGCCGTCGTTGGTGATAGAGGTGGTGCTGCCGGTGCTGTAGAGCGCCAGCGCTCGCCCGGCCTGTGCGTTGACAGTCCCCAGGCTCAGGGCCACGTCGGTATTGAACGTGAAATCGAGGCCCGTGCTGTCGATCAGATTGGACAGATGGTACTGGTCGCCGGCCACGCTGTCGGTCATGGTGAGGGCCAGCCTCGGCGCCGCCACCGAGAGGGTGTTCTGCACCCCGGGCGTACCGTGCGTGGAGGTCATGGTGAGCGCATACAGGTCGGACGCATTGCTGACGTCGATGTGGCTACGCGCCACCAGCGTGAGCCGGCGCACGTCGGTCAGCAGCGTGTCGTTGCTGCCCAGCGACTGGTTGGCGCTGAGCTTGAGCGTCGGCGTGGTGAAGAGGCCGTCCACGCCTTGCAGCAGCGAGTTGTTGCTGCTGGCCACGTCGGCCGAGCCGCCCACCGTGTTGGCCCTGAGCGTCAGCGCGCCGGCGTTGGACAGGTACAGCGTGTTGCTCAGGCTGCTGGCCAGCGAGCCGGCCGCCGTGTACAGCGGCGTGCTGCCCTGGTAGCCAAAGGCGCTGCCGCCGTTGAGCGTGAGGTTGCCGGTGGTGATGCTGGGGCTGCCGGCGCTGGCGCCGCTGCCGCCTTGCACATAGCTGCTGCTTTGGAGCGTGACCTTGCCGCTGGCGCCGGTGTTGACGCTGCTGGCAGTGATGACCCGGTCGGCCTTGACCGTGAGGTCCAGGCTGGTCTGGGTGATGTTGGACAACTGAAAGGCGTTGTTGCCCAGGGTGTCGCTGATGCTGAAGGTCAGCCCGGTGGAGCTGACGGAATAACTGTGCGTGCTGCTGCCGCTGGTGTTGTGCCGGGCATCGAGGGCCAGACTGGTCAGCGTGGTGCTGTTGGAGACGCTGACATTGCCGCCGGTGGCGATGCTCAGGTTCTTGGTGTTGGTGCTCAGCGTGGCGCCGGCGCCCACGCCACCGTTGGTGCCGGTGGCCGACAGCGTGATGGTGCCGCCGGTGAGGCTGCCGCTGCTGCGATTGATCTGCGCGCCGGTGCCGCTGGGTGCGCTGCGCGAAGTCAGCGAGATCGTTCCGGTGGTGCTGGTGCCGGCATCGACGGTGGCGAGGCTCAGCGCCCGGTCCACGCTGTAGCTGAAGTCCATCGCGCCGCTCACGGCCAGGCCAAGCCTCTGCGTGCTGCCGTCGGTGATGGTGAAGCTGTTCAGGTTGCCGGCCGTCACGCCGTAGCCGAAGGTGGTGTCGGTGCCATGCGACAGGGTCATGTCGAGGCGGGCCAGGTTCTGCGCGTCGTTCGCGTAGACGTTGCCGCTGCCGGTCAGGATCAGCGTGGGTGTGTTCACGCGCAGCGGGGTGCCGCTGCTGCCAATGGAGCCGCCGCCGGCCGTGCTGGAGGTCGCAGTTAATAGCACGCGGTTGCCGGCGATGCGGCCGCTGCCCGAGGCGCTGCTGATGTTGCTATTGGCCCCACCGCCCGAGGTGGTGAGCGTCACGTCGCCGGTGGCCGCGATGGCCCCGGCCTCGATGTTCTTGCGCGTGGTAAAGCTGGCGTTGGTCAGCGCCGTGCCGGTGAAATTCAGGCTTTGCGTGGTGCCGCTGTCGGTGATGCCAAAGGTCTGGTTGAGACCGCTGAGGTCGAACACGCTGGCCGTACCGACCGCCGTGGTGGTGTTGGTGCTGGTGATCGTGAGGTTGGTCAAGGCGGTGTCGCTGGCCACGAAGGCGTCGCGCCCGGTGCTGAGCGTCAGCGCGGTGGTGCCTTCAAGGCTGATGCCGTTGCCGCTGCCCGTGGCGCCGATGGAGCCGGCTGAGCCAGCGGTCAGCGCGACCGTGCCGGCCGCAATGCTTGAGCCCAATACGCCGTCGTTGGTGAGACTGGCCGCCGAACTGATGCTGGCCGAGCCGGTGCTGCCCACGTCGATGTGGCCGATCTTCACGCCGCGCTGGCCGGAGAAGCTGAACGCCAGCGGCGCGCTGCTGTCGAGCGACTCCAAATAGTGCGCAATGCTGTCTTCGGAAAGCGTGAAGCTCTGGCCGGCGCCGGCCGTGAGGGCGATGGTCCCCGAGGAGCCGCTGCCGCGCGTGACGGACAAGGTGTCCAGCGTGGCGCTGTCGCTGACGTTCACCGCGCCGAGTGCCGTTAGCAGCAGCTTGGGTGCCTCCACCGCCATCGCCGCGCCACTGCCAATGCTGCTCTGGGCTGCGCTCAGCGTGACCTCATTGGCGCGGATGCGGTTGGTCGCGTCGCTGTCGTTCTGGATCGCGCCGGTGGTGGCGGCGATCGAAACCGTGCCGCCCGCGGTGGCATCTACATCACCCACCGTGATGTCGCCGCTGCTCTGGGTGTAGGTGATGCCGGTCGCAGCGTCCAGGAAGGATAAGGTCATCGGCCCGCTGCCGCTGAGCCACATCGAAGTGCCGGCCTGCGCACTGAGCTTGGCGCCGGCGCTGCTGGTCACCAGCAGGGGACTGCTGCTGGTGCCGATGGCCCGGGCCTCGTGCAGATAGAGGCTACCGGTGCCGATGGCGATGCTGTAGGCGCTGGGATTGAGGATGGAGCCTTGCGTGGCGGTCAGGCTCACGGCCTGATTGCTGGCGGTGAGATAGCCGCCCAGCGACAGGTCGCCTTCCAGCGCGGTGATGGCCACCGGCCCGGTGGCGGTGATGGTGCCCAGCGTGAGGATGCTGGTGGTGTTGGTGCTGCCGGTGGGCATAGGCACTTCCACATACACGCCGCCCGCGCTGGCGGTGGCCGCCAGCGTGCCGGTGACGACATCCATGTGGTCCGAGCCGGTGGCGCCCACCGCGAGGCCCGCCAAGATAGTGCTGTTGGCCAGCACGCGGGTGCTTTTGTCGCCATCGTCCTTGATAACGCCGGCGCTGGAGGTGAAGCGCGCCGTACCGGTGCTGGTGACGTCCACCTGGCCCAGCGTGATGTCGCGGTCGCTGGTGTAGGTGAGCGACAGCGAGGAATTGTCGGTCAGGGTGTGCACCGCATGGCCGGCGGCCGAGTCCGTGACGCTGAACTTCAGCGACGGCGCGGTGATTCCCAGCCCAAAGCTGGTGGTGGTATCGGGGTGCGTGCTCGTGACGGTGAGCGTGCTCAGGTCGGTGAGGTCCGTGACGTACAGGTCGCCGCGCGTGGTGAGGGCCAGGCTGGAAGCGTTCACGCCGATGGGGTTGTTGCTGCTGCCCACGCTGCCTTGGGCCGCGCTGAGGGTTAGCGTGCTGCCAGAAGTCACGCGCGAGCGCAGGTTGCCGTCGTCCAGCAGGTTGCCCTGGGTCGCGGTGAGGCTCACCGAGCCTGCGGCCTGCATCTGGCCGATCCGCAGCGTCGCATCGCCGCTAAAGGCCAGCGAACCCAGCGACACGCCGACCAAGCGATCCAGGCTGTACAACGTGCCGGTGTCGGTAACGTCGAACGTCAGGTAGGGCGAGTCCACCTGCAGGGTGCCTGCGTCGCCCGGCGCGCTGTGGCGATTGGTGATGCTCAGACTGGTCAGCGTGACATCGGTGTTGGTGACGACCAGGTCGCCGGTGCTGGTGAGCGTCAGACCCGTGGCCGTGGTCTGCACCGCAGCGCTGGGCGTGCCGATGGCGCCACTGGCGTTGAGCGTGGCCGTGCCGGTGGTGAGGCGGGTGGCGCTGTTGCCGTCGTCCAGAATGGCGCCGGCGCTGGCCGTCAGGGTCACCTGGCCGCTGGTGGCCGTGCTCACAGTGCCCACCGTGATGTCGCCGCTGCTGCTGGTCACGCTGGCGAGCGTGCTGGGAGTCGAAATGCGGTCCAGCGTCACAGCACCCGTTTGCGTGATGCTGATGCTGCTCGATCCGGCCTGCACGTCCAGATGTGAGGCGGCGGTGCGCGCCGAGACGCTACCGCTGTTGGCGGCATGGAGCGCGACCGTATTGCCCGTAATCAGACCGCTGTTACCGGTGATGGAACCCAAGGTCGTATTCAGCGTCACGTCGCCCAGCGTGCCGGCGTCGATCGTGCCCACGGTCATTGAACCCGTGCCGGTGGCCATGACGGTGATGTCGTTGGCCGCCGATGAGGTGCTGGAAACCAGCGAGGTTAGCGTGGTGCTGCCGCCGGTCCGGATATCAATGGCACCGTTGCCAGAGGTAATCGACGACAGCACGCTGCTGGTCGCCGAGGTGGCGGCGTAGATACCGCCGGAAGCTGCATTGGCCGACATCGTGCTGGCGGAGGTGGAGACGCGCGTGCTGCCGCTGCCGATGGCGCCGCCGGCCGTCAGGTTGAGAGTGCCGGCGGTAATGCGCGTTGCGCTGTTGCCGTCATCAAGCACGCTGCCGGCGGAGGATCCCAGAGCTAGCGTGGCGCTCCCGGCACTTACCAAGCCCGCCGTCAGCGTGCCGGTGCTGGTGATATTGGAGGAACCGAGAGTGCTGAGCGCGTTCAGTGCCAGCGCGCCGGTGTTGCTCACGTAGGCGCCGCCGGAGCCACTGGTGGCGCTGAGTGCGCCGGTGGCGGTGTCGATCGATTGCGTGCTGCTGCCAATGGCGCCGTTATTGCCGGAGCTGCCATTGGCCACGAGCGTGACGCTACCGGCCGTCACCACACTGCCTGCCGTGCCAAACAGGTCGCCGCCGCTAGCGCTGACCGACAGGGCGCCCGCGCCAAGATTGATATCGCCCAGCGTGAGAGTGCGGTCGGAGGCAAGCGTCAGGTTCAAACCCGACTGCGTAATCTGGGTGGCATTAACGCTGGCGCCATCGGAGACCTGAAAGTTCAGGCCCACGCCGGCCACGTTGTAGGTATGAGTGCCGGGCGCCACGTGCAGGGCATTCACCGAGAGGCTGGCCAGTGCCAGATCGCTCGCCGCGTAGAGGCTGCCGCCGGCCTCCAGGCCTAACTGCGTGGTGTGGGTGCTGATCGCGTTGCCAGCCGCGCCAATGCTACCGCCGCCGGCGGTGAGCGTGACCGAACCACCGGTCAGGAGCGGTGCGATGGCGCCAGCGTTCGTGATCGAACCGACCGTCGACTGCACCTGCACGGCCCCGGAGCCAGCATCGATCGCACCGCCCAGTTGCACGTCGCCGGTGGCGCGCAGGGTGACCGTACCCCCGTTGGTGCTGAGCTTGCCGATGTTGGACAGCGTGCTGCCGATGCCCAAGGCCTCCAGCGTGATGTTGCCGCCCTGGGTGCGAACTTCGGTGTTGGCGTCGGCAAAGCGGATGCCGTTGGTAAGCGTGGACTGTAGCGTGAAGCCATAGCCGGCGGCGGTGGAGAGATTGATAAGACCACCCGCCATTGCATCAACGGTGATCTGCCCGGTTGCCTGGAGCACGATGTTGGCGTTACCCGACAAGCCCTCAAGCAAGCCGCGCGAGACGGTGTTGAGCGTAGCGCCAGCGCCCTGGTTCGCGTCGCCGCTGGCCACGGTGCCGTCGCCGGCATTGCCGTCCTGACTGCCGCCCGATGCCGCATCAACGATGCGCAGGTCGGTCGGGTCGATCAGCAGGGAACCTGTCTTGCCCCGGGGGGCGCGCAGATCCGCGTTCCCGGTGAGTCCGATCTTGTTCTGGCTGGAAACTTCGGCAGAGCCACCGTCACCGCCCTGCTCGCCGCCCCGCGCAGAGAGGCTGCCGGCGAAGACGGTTTGATCCTTCGACCACAGCGTGACGGTACCGCCATCGCCCACGCCGGTGGCGTCGGCATTCAGCGCGGCACCAGCCGCCACCGTGACGCTTTGCGACTGGTTGGCATACCGGTTCGCGGGCTCCGTGAGCCCCGTGCTGCCCAGCGCGATCTCACCGCCGCCATTGCGACCGGAGGCATCAATCTGCGTGCCGCCAAGCACGGTCACATGCTCGCCCGTTGCGACCACCGCGCCCGCTTGGCCACCGGTAGCCGCTGAAGTGTCGACCCGCCCGCCAACGGCGACCGTGCCCGCGTCGCCGCCGGACAGAACGATACGACCGCTCTTGCCGCTCACCGTGGTGGCGCTGACCAGGCCGCTGGTGTTGATGACTTGATCAACCACGCCCTTCAGCGCGCGCGCGGTCAGCAGCACCTTGCCGCCTTCGGCACGGATCTCACCGCTGTTGATCACCAGCGCCCCCTCGCCGCCGGGCGCTTCGCTGATGGCCGCGCCGGCGCCAAAACTCAGTAGCCCGTCGCCATGGAAATCAAGCGTGAAAGTGTTCGCCGCACCCAGCGCCACGCGACCCAAGCGGGCCTCGATGACGCCCGCGTTGCGCACCCGCGGTGCCACCATAGCGGCCAGACCACTGTCCTTGATGCTGATCTGACCGCGGTTCTCGATCGCGGCGTGCGTGCTCGGTGAAGCCTGAGTGAACGCATAACGGCCGGCCATGAAGTCGTTATCACGGATGTTGGCGGTACTGGCCACCAGCCCGCCCACGTCCACGCGTGAACCCTCACCAAAGACGATGCCGTTCGGATTCACCAGCATCACGGTGCCATTGGCATTCAACCGGCCGAAGATCGCCGACAGGTCGCTGCCGAGCACACGGTTGAGCGTCACGCTGCTGGCCGACGGCTGCACAAAGTTCACCGTCTCGTTCGCCGCGATGCTGAAGCCTTGCCAGTTGACGATGGCGCGCGCGCTCTGCTGGGCGATATTCAGCGTCCCCGCCACACCGTTGGTGATGGTCGCCGAGCCGGCCACGACCTTGCCTCCGCTCGGGTTGGCATGGGCCAAGGGTCCCGCCAGCAGCGCCCCCACGGCGAGCGCGAGTTGCGAGAGGGCGACGCGACAGCCTTTTCCTTGCAGCGACCGCTGGATGCGGTCCGCACGAATGGCGGCGCGACGGAGAACTTGGCGGGAAGGCTTGCCGATAGTCATGAGCGCGTTTTCTCGAGGTTTGGTCTCATCACCCGGGGAATCGTGGGGTGGAGACTCGGAGTAGTGAGATCCGGCCGGTGGTCGCTGCGACGGATTCATGGGGCGATGCTGTGAAGTGCGAGGCTTAAAACTGGGCTTGGATGGAGCCGAACACACGAGCACCCCTGTCGCCTTCCGGACTGCCCACCCGCTCAATCGGCGTGGCAACCTCCAGCGTGGAGAACAATGTGCTGCTGAGTTTGGCGCGCACACCGCCGCCGAAGGAGCCGAGCCAGTTGTCCGAAGGCGTCTTGCGGCCATCGGCGGCCCACACGAAGCCGTCATCGACGAACCCGTAGATCTGCACGTCGCGTGGCAGTCCGGCAGGCACGTAGCGCAGCTCCAGCGTTCCCGCCAGGCCGTTGTCCGCCGTCATCGCGCCCTCGTCGAAGGCGCGGCCAAAGTTTGCTCCCCCCAGACTGAACTCTTCGCTTGCCAGCAGCCGTGTCGCGCTGAACTGGCTGGTAAGGCTCGCCATCACACTGAAGCGCTCGGTGACCTGCTGCAGACGGGTCAGGTCCACGGTGAACTTGGTGAACTCACTGCGCCCATCAGCGCGCGAAGCCAGTCCCGAACCGTTCGATGAGGCGCCCAGCCCCGACAGGCCCTGATGCACCATGCCGCGGATCGCGGTAATGCCGTTCCAGCGGTCGGCGAGGTCGTAATCCAGCCCCGCGCGCAGGATGCGCAAGCGGTCCCGGGTGAAGCTCACGTCGGCGAGGTCCGTGTCCACGTTCCGCACCTCGAACTGGGCCTCCGCGCGCAGATTCCCGCTACGCGACCGAATCAGCGGCACCGCCACCGTTCCGAGGAAACTGTTGACCTGGCTTTCGACGTTAAGCGGCTCCAATTCGCGGCCAGGCTCGGAGCGGGAGTGCGAGGCAGCCAGACTCACCACGGTACCGTTATCCGCAATTTGCGCATCGTAGCCAAGGTTGAAGTCGGCGCTGCCGCCCACGTCTATTGACGAGCTGGCCGTCAGCCAGACACGGTCGGCACGCTCGCCAATCGCGTTCCATGCCAGGTTGCCCGTCATCTTGGCTTCGCCAAAGTAACGTGGGATCCGGCTATCGAACGTAAGCCCGCCGTCGAACGCCTTGCGGACGCTGCGGACGACGATGACCGAGCCGCCTGGCGTGTTTGGCGAAGGCTCCAGAGCGCCGCGCACGGTGAGGCCGTGCAAGTCGTTCGCCAGCAGCAGGCGGCGTTCGACCTCGCCGATGCTGACCGGCCGCAGCTTGCGCAGGCCGTTCAGCAGTTTCTCGACCGCCACACGCGCCGGCCCAAGCTCGTCCTGATAGACGATGTCGACAATGAAGCCCTCCACCACCACCACACGGAATTGACCGTTTTCAACGGTCTGCGGCGGCACGATCACGCGCGAAGTGACGTAGCCCGCGTTGCGATACAGCAGTTCGAGCGCGTTCGCGGCTTCAAACATCTCGGCGACCGAGACCTCGCGGCCGACCAAGCCGGTGTAAAGCGGCTGCAGCACGGTGGCAGGAAAGGCCGTTGCGCCCTCGATAGAGAAGTCTTTGAGAACGAATTTCAGGTCTTTAGCACCCGGCGGCACCTCAGCCACCGAACTTTGCGGCACCGTTATTTGTGGTGTCTCGAGCGCAGGTGCCTGGATGACCGGCCGCGGCGACTCACGACCCGGCTCGGCGCCCGACGGCAGCCGGACCGGCGGCGTCTGCGCCTGCGCCGCGGGGACTCCGCAGGCCAGCAGGGCAACTAACGCCAGCAGACAAGGGATCACGTGAATGGAGAATGGGTGGTGCGGCGCTGAAGGCCGGCGGCTCGCGGGCAGGGTTAAGGAATTCATGGCCGGGATGGTGCGTTCTGTCCAGTTTGTGAGGGGAGAAGGAGCCCGCTCCCGTGAGAGGAGCCTGCTACATGCAGAACACGTATATGACGAGATTACAGGAAGCCGGACAGGGGTGGAAAGCGGGGCCACGCACCGGAATCGTAGTCCCTAAACCAGACCCGCTCAGTAGGCGTTCTGTCTGCCCCTGAAGGGGGCTGGTGGATAAGGAAAGGGGGGCGGTTTCGGCGGCCTTCGAGTTGAAGGCCGTTATCTCGCAGCTACCGCCGCGGCGTGCTCGAACACGCGAGAGGCGCTTGAGTCCAAGCGCCAAACCCACGCGCCTCGGCTTTAAGCCGTCGCCACCGGCTTGGTCATCACGAAACCCGGATAGCCGTTGGTGATGAGCTTGGCGGCTTCCTGTCGGTACTGACCTACGCCGCCGAAGTAGAACACCAGCGTTCGCTTCTTGCCCGGGATATTGGCGCCGAAGATCCACGACTCCACCTGCGAGAACAGCGAGCCGGTGGACAGCTCGTCGCAATGCGCGACCCAGCCGGCTTCCGCTTCTGCGGAGACCTCGACGGCGGCGAGGTTGTCGCGGGTGGCTTTGGCCACGATGTCACCGATCATGTCGACCTGCATCTCGATCGCCGGCGGCAGGTTGCTGAATGGACCATGCGGCCCGAGCACCATGAACATATTCGGGAAGCCGGCGGTCATGGTGCCCATGAAGCCGGTGGCGCCGTCCTGCCAATGGTCTTTCATGGTCTCGCCGTTGCGGCCGCGCAGGTCCATCACCTTGTAGTTGCCGTCCACGGCGTCAAAGCCGGTGGCAAAGATGATCATGTCCAGTTCGTGCAGGGTGCCGTCGGCGGTCACGATGCCGTTAGGACGGATTTCGGTGATGGGGGTCGCCTTGCAGTCCACCAGCGAGACGTTGCTGCGGTTGAAGATCTCGTAGTACCCGCTGTCGCACAGCGGGCGGCGGGCGTAGAGGTCGGTCGGGGTGAGCTTGCGCGCGGTTTCGGGGTCTTTCACGGTTTCCGCGATTTTGCGCCGGATGAATTTGCACGCCTCTTCGTTGGCGTCGGCATCCACCGCGATATCGTTGAAGGTGCCAAACATGTAGTTAAAGCCACCGCCCTGCTGCCAAGCTCTCTCGTAAATGGCTTCGCGCTCTTCGGGCGACACGCTGAAGGTGCCGATTTTGCTTTCGGTGAATGCAAACCCGGTCATGGAGCTGAAAACGTGCTCCCAAATCTGGTCGTAGTTCTTTTTGATTTCAGCGACCCGCTCTTTCGACACCGGGCGGTTGCCCACCGGCACGCTGTACTGCGGCGAGCGCTGGAACACCGTGAGATGTCCCACCTGCGGCGCCAGCGCGGTGTTGAGCTGAAGGCCGGTTGAACCGGTGCCAATCACGCCCACCCGCTTGCCGGCGTAGGACACGTCCTGCGGGTAGCGACCCGTGTGATATAGCTCGCCCTTGAAGGACTCGCGGCCCGGAATATTGGGGTAATTGATGGTGGACAGCAGCCCCAGCGCGGTGACCAGAAAGCGCGCGGTGTGCGTGGTGCCCTGATCGGTATTGACCACCCACAGGTTGCGCGCCTCGTCGAAATGGGAGGCGGTGACGCCGGTGTTGAACTGGATGCTCCGGCGCAGATCGAAGCGGTCCGCCACGTGGTTGAGGTAGGCCAGAATGTTCGGCTGATTCACGTAGCTGGAGTCGAAATCTCGCTCCTGCAGCAGGTCTTTGTCGAAGGAGTAGCAGTACACCTGGGTTTCGGAGTCCGAGAGCGCGCCGGGATAGCGGTTCCAGTACCAGGTGCCGCCCACGCCGCTGGCTTTGTCGAACAACTGCACGTTGAGCCCCTGTTCATCGCGCAGTTTGCGGAGCGCATAGAGGCCGGCGAAGCCCGCGCCAATGACGATGGCGTCAAAGTCGGGAGTGGCATTGGGTAATTTGGCGCTGAGGTTCATGGGGGCTCCTGTCTACGATCGGCCAGCGGAATGCGGCAGCTTATGGCGGCATCATACTTGGCCGCCTTCATTAAAATAGAGGGGAATTTAGTCGGGAATATGCGGGCAATGCCTGCCCTACCCCGCGCCGCTACCGCCAGCCCCAACATTCTCGGCACAATGCGGGCATGAATCGTTTTGACCAAGCCGCTGCCGTGCTCCGCGAACACCCGGATTACCGCGTGCTCACGCGCGTGCGGCTGGACGAAAACCACGTTTTTGCCGAGAACGACGGCGGCGAGCCCTGCGGCCGGCTGGCCATTATCGATACCGAAACTACCGGGCTCGAAGTCGCCAGCGGCGACCGCATCATCGATCTGGCGATTGCCGTGTGTGAATACGGCCGCCACAGCGGGCGCCCGTTCCGCATCGTAGCCCGCTATGAGGGGCTGGAAGATCCGGGGGTGCCGCTCTCGCCGGTGATCACCGCCCTCACCGGCATCACGGACGAGATGGTGCAAGGCGCGAGCTTTGACGAGGCCGCGCTGACCGCCACGATGGCGGGCGTGACGCTCGCCATTTGCCACAACGCGCGCTTTGACCGGGCTTTTCTCGAAGCACGCTTTCCCCTGTTTGCGAGCGTGAACTTTGGCTGCTCGCTGGAAGAGATCCCGTGGAAAGACTGGCAGATTGCCAGCAGCAAGCTGGATTATCTGGGCTACCGGTTTGGCCTCTTCCACGAAGGGCATCGCGCCCGCGCCGACGTCGACATGCTGCTGGCGCTGCTCGCACAGCCCGCGCCCCACGACACCCGCGCGCTGCTGTCCCTGTTGCTTGATCACGCCCGCCAACCGAGTTGGCGCGTGCATGCCGTGAATCTGCCGTTTGAGTGCAAGGACGCCGCCAAAGCCAACGGCTACGTCTGGAACGAAGGCAAGCACGACACCATCAAGGCCTGGTGGAAGGAAACGCAGGACGAAGCCACCGAACGCGCGTTTCTGGAAAATCTGGGCTGCAAGAAACCGCTGGTGGTGAGGGAGACGGCGCTGGAGCGCTATCGCTCACTCAAATCCTGAGCGCCGGCGCGCTGCTAGCCCAGCGCCACAATCGCTTTGCGCGTCGCCTCCAGCCGATCTTCGTTCACCGGACTCACCGCAAGCACCGGCAGATCCGCGCCGGCGGCGTGGAAGGCGGCGAGTTGCGAGCGGCAATCATCGGCCGTACCGAACACGCAGACTTCCTCAACCAGCGCGTCCGGGATGAGCGCGGCGATCTCGCGCCGGCTGGCGCCCTCACCGAGCGCGCGGATGGCGTCCATCGCGATGCCAAAGCCTGCACGGCGCCACTGGCGGCGGTAGTTCGGTAGCAAGGCAAAGAAGGCCAGATTGTAGCGGGCGGCCGAGCGCGCGGCGGCGCGGTCCTCGCTCACAAAAGTGGGAATACTGAGCACGCAGGCGCAAGAGTTAAGCGTGCGGCCGGCGCGGCTGGCGGCCTCGCGAGCGGCGGCCACCAACCCCGGCAACGCGCTGCGCGGTGTGAGGAAAGGCATCAGGCCGTCGCCCACTTCGCCCGCGACCGCGGCGGTCTCCAGCGTATTCGCCGCCACATAGACCGGCGCGGACACCGCCACCGCGGGCTGCTGCAGGAAGCCCTCGCCGGCGCGCCCGGCGAGTCCGTCCTGGACCGTTGCCACGTAGCGGCGCAAGGTCTCGCGGGCGTCGCCCATGTCGATCCCGAGCGAGCCCAGCAACTGCCGGTGACTCACCCCGAACCCCACCCGCATTCGCCCCTCGCTCAACTCGGCAATGGTGCGCACGCTGGCGGCGGCCAGAAAGGGATGGCGGAAATACACGTTTGCGATGTTGGTGCCGACGAGGATGCGCGTTGTGGCGCTGGCAATCGCCTGCGCGCAGGCCAGCGCGTCGCCCCGCCCCTCATTCACAAACACGGCCTCGAAGCCGTGCTGCTCGGCGTGCTGACCTAAAGCCACAAACTCCTTCGGCGCGCCGGCGGTGACCGTCGACAACACCAGTCCCAAGGGCAACGGGCGACTCATGGCGCGAACTCCTGTGGCGCACACGCGCCGAGTGGGGGAATGGGCGGATAAGGGGGGCGGCGATCTCAGGCGCGAGGGCGATCTGTCACGCGAGTCGGAATGTAGCTTGCCGCTGTCGCTTCAGCGAGAGCCATCTAGGACAATCGCAGCCTCGCAGGTGCCCGCACAGGCGCCCTTCCGTTCACACCGTCGCCCCAAGGCGAATTTGATTCAGGCCCGAGACACCATGAGCACCGCTAACGACGCCCCTGCCGCGCCCCAAGCCCCCGACTGGAACAGCGCCATGCTGCGCGTAAAAAATCCCACACCCGGCTGGTTCGAGTGGGCGCTGGCGCAACCGTTTGCCTCGCATTTCATCGACGTGGCGGGTTGTCCTATTCACTACCTGCGCTGGGCCACGCCCGCCGATCATGCCCCTCAACGCGGGCTTCTCTTCGTGCACGGTGGCGGCGCGCACGCGAACTGGTGGCGCTTTCTGGCGCCGTTTTTCACCCGCGAGTTCAAAGTGGTCGCGCTGGATATTTCCGGAATGGGCGACAGCGGTAACCGGCCCGAATACAACGCGACGCTACGCGCGGAGGAAATCCGCGCGGTCTGCGCACACGCCGAACTCGGCGAGCGGCCGTTCGTGGTGGGCCATTCTTTTGGTGGCTACATGACCATGCGTTACGGCGCGCTGTTCGGCGCAGAAGCCGGCGGGATTGTGATCGCCGACACCCCCGTCAACCGACCCGACCCCGACGGCAATCGCCCCACCCCGTCGCGACCGGCCAGCGTGGCGCGCTATTACCCGGACGTCGAAACCGGCGTCGACCGTTTTCGGCTGATGCCCACGCAGCCCTGCGATAACGCGTATCTGGTGGAATTCATCGCCCGCCATTCGCTGCGCGAAACCGAGCTCGGGTGGACCTGGAAATTCGATATCGACACCATGAACGGCCGCCGCTGGGACGAGCCGTTTCACGACTATCTGCAACACGCCGGCTGTCGCCGCGCGCTGATTTATGGCGAGCACAGCGCGCTACTGAGTCGCGACACCGCCAACTACATGGCGGAATTAATGGGGCCACAGTCCCCGGTAGTCGAGATCCCGGCCGCCCATCACCACCTCACGCTGGACCAACCGCTGGCGTTTGTGAGCGCGCTGCGGGCGATATTGGGCGGGTGGCTGGCGAGGGAATGAGGGGCTAAGCGGCCCGGAGAATCTGCCGATCCCGAGGGCCGCGCAAAGCGGCGAGCCTGCTAGCCCTCTGCCGGCCAGACTTCTTCCAGACTGCGCAAAGCGCCCACCGCATTGGGCCAACCGGCGTAATGCGCCGTGTGCGTGATCATGGCCAGCATCTTTTCACGCGGAATGCCGAGGCGACGCGCGGCGGCGAAGTGGAAGCGCTGCTCCGGCTCGCGCGCGAGCGCCGTGAGAATGGTGCAGGTGATGAGTTCGCGCTCTTCCAGCGCCAGCGCTTCGCCCTGCCACACCTCGCCGAACAGGTGCTCGAGGGTGTAGGTCCGAAACGGCTCTGGAAAACGCTCAACGGCGTCCGGGTTGTCAGTCAGTCGTTCCAGCAGGGCGCGGCCCTTGGCGGCTTTATCGTTGCTCATGTGATCTTCCCTCTTTGCTCGTTTGGTATCGATTGAACGCTGGCGTCGACGGCATTGACTTCAGTCGTCGTCAGTAAAAAAACGGGCGAAAGCGTCGGCAATCGCGGCCGGCTGCTCCTCCGGCAGCCAGTGACCGGCATCCGCGATAACGCCACCTTCGACCTGCGTTGCCACCCGGCGGCACGAGGCCAGCGTTTCCTCACCGCGGCCCCATCCGGCGCCACCGCCGAGCGCGAGCACCGGCACGGCCAGCTTGCCGCGCGCCACCGCCGCCTCGATCGCGGCGATGTCGGCGGGCAAATTGCGGTAGTAGGCCAAACCCGCGCGGAAAGCGTCCGGGTCGCGGTAGGTGCGGAGGTATTCAGCAATCGCCTCATCGTCGACCGCGTCGGGCCGCGCGCCGTAGTTGCGGTAGAACCAGCCGAGATAAAGATCCTCCCGGCCAGCGATCAGCGCCTCGGGCAGGTCGGCGGTCTGATGAAAAGCATGGTGCCAGCGTCGGCCGCCCTGACTGATATTCGGATTGCCGTCGCCGGGGATGGCGACGTCGAGAATGGCGAGTTGGCGGATCGCTTGAGACTGAGCGAGGGCCAGCGCGAAGGCTACCGGCCCACCCCAGTCATGGCCGGCAAGGTGAAAGCGCTGATGCCCCAGATGCGCATGCATGAGTTCCCACAGGTCGCCGGCCACGGTGAACACGTCGTAGCCGCTGGTCGGGCGCGATGAGTCGCCCAAGCCCCGCAAATCGGGGGCAATCAGACAGTAACGGTCGGCAAGCAGCGACATCACCTTGCGCCACTCGAACCAGCTTTGCGGCCAGCCGTGCAGCAGGAGCAGAGGTCGGCCGCGGCCACAGGTCACGTAATGCAGGGTCACGGCAGAAAGCGTGACGCGGTGATGGGTGAATTCCGGGTTCTCTGACACGTTTTCTCGCCTGCTGCTACGGCTGAAAGTCGTTGTAGCCGCATCGGCCGCGCAGGCGCAAGGCGGGCGGGGAGGCAACCGGGAAGTGCCGCGCGACAGGCAGCCGCGCAGTCGGAATCCGCCCTAGTGCGCTCTGCGCACGGGGACGCGGGCCGAACAAGCGCTGACTCCACAGCAACGCCCACAGGCGCTGCGCCGCGTGGATTGCCAACGCACTAGCGCTTGCCAGCCGCCGCGGGGTTCAGGCTTGTCCGGTGCCGGTCTGCAAGGCGTCGCGGTGGCGTGTGGCGTAGGCCCGCGTGATGCCATCGGTCTGCACGCCATAGCCAATCTGACCGTTACAGTTCCAGCGCATGAAGTGCTGTACATACAGCACCGCCGGCCAGGGGCCCAGCGGTCCACAGTTCATGGTTGAGCCGCTAATTTGATAGCGCTTGCCGCGGACGTCCGTCGCTTCCAGCAAGGTGCTCATGGCGTACATGCCACGGCGCTCGGAGCGCCCGGTCAGTTCAACAAGCCCGTAGGCCCGGCCATCTTCCAGCACATAACCGCTGATGAGACCGCCGAACTGCTCTTGTTTGGCCGGATCGATCAGCGCCATCGCGTGCAGTGTGAGCTGCTCGCCAAAGCTGCCGTGCAGCCAGGTGATATTGGTCACGCTGCGGTCGTCGCGCAGGCCCCAGCTGCGGTCAGCGGTGTCGATGCAGTCCACCGCGTAGGTCTTGCCGCGAATACGCGCCTCGCCGGTAATCCTGCCCGTAAGTTCGTAATGCCCGGAAAACGCTTTATCCCAGCCCGCGCCGATGCGCTTGTGGGCCAGCGGATCGGTGTCCGGATCGTTGACGTCCCAGGGGTCCATCAGCGATTTGAATTCGAGGTGGATCTCGGTGTCGTCGATGCCCACGTAGTCGATGAGATAGCGCTTGAGCGGTTCGACCGCGCGCACCGTGAGACCGTTCGGCAGTTCGTAGTGCAAGAGCGACGACGGACAGGGCAGATGCTGCTGGTTATCGACGTAGATCTGGTCTTCCCAGGCCGAGGTGATCCGATCCTGAATCGTGATATCGCTCATGCACACGCCGAGCTTGGGCTTGGAGAAGAGATACAGGCTGCCGCTGATCCGCGCCTCGGGAATACAGAACGGCCAGAAGTTGGTTTCGGTCCAGCGCCAGTGCGCATCGGCGGGCATCTGGAAATCGGCTTGATCGGGAGAAATCATGGCGTGGGCTCCGAAGGGTTCGCGGGATAATCAATGAGGCTTTCAATGGACCGCCAGGTGCTGGTGTCAGCGTCCCAGCCCTGCGGCGCAAACCATGCGCGTTCGCGCTCGATCTGCGCGGTGGCGGCGGCCAGAACGGCGCGCGCGGCGGGTGCACGAGCCTCCGGCGCGCCGTCTTGCCACAGGGCTTCGACCAGCGCGGAGATATCGGCGCGGAGGTCCATCACTGCCGATTCCAGATCTTGTGGCGCAGCCTTGGCGCGCGCCAGCACGTCCGAGGCCTGTGCGCTGCTCAGGCCCAGCGCACGCTGACAGGCGTCGCTTTGCGCGCCGCCTGCAGGCTGCCCCAGCAAGGATTGCGCGAGCCCAAGGTAACGCCGCAATTCGTCCAGATCGTAGTGAAACTGCAGCGGCAGCCGCAGCGCCATCAGGTGCATCATGCCGAGGATGAGCTGCGCCTGCTCCTGCGCCATGCGGTTGCCGGGATCGATCGCCGGCAACACCACATCGCTCATCGACTTGATCATG
>CANFVX010000016.1 GCA_947450495.1 Gammaproteobacteria bacterium | reverse complement strand
CAAATTCGATCACCGCCACCTGCATGCCCAAACAAATCCCGAGGTAGGGAATTTTGTGCTCGCGGGCATAGCGAGCGGCCATGATTTTGCCTTCGATGCCACGTTCGCCGAAGCCACCAGGCACCAGAATGGCGTCGAGATGTTCCAGCCCGGCGAGGTTTTCGCTGTCGATTAGTTCGGAGTCGACATAGCGGATATTGACCTTGGTGCGGGTGTGAATGCCGGCGTGGATCAACGCTTCCGACAGGGACTTGTAGGATTCGGTGAGGTGGACGTACTTGCCGACCATGCCGATGGTGATCTCGGTGCGCGCACCGGTCAGGGCTTCGACCACTTTGTCCCATTCGGCGAGATTGGCGGCCGGCGCGTCCATGCCCAGCTTCTCGAGCACGATGTCGTCCAAGCCTTGCTCGTGTAACAGCGCCGGAATGCGATAGATGGTGTCCGCGTCCATCGCGGAAATCACCGCGTTTTCTTCAACGTTGGTGAAGAGCGCGATCTTGCGGCGTTCGGCCGGCGGCACCGCGCGGTCGCTGCGACAGATGAGGATGTCAGGTTGAATCCCGATGGAGCGCAGTTCCTTCACGGAGTGCTGCGTGGGCTTGGTTTTGACCTCGCCCGCCGACGCGATGTACGGCACCAGCGTGAGATGGATAAAGAGCGTATTGCGGGCGCCGAGCTCTACCCGCAGTTGGCGGATAGCCTCGATGAACGGCAGCGATTCGATATCGCCCACCGTGCCGCCAATTTCCACCATGGCGATGTCCACATCGCCCGCGCCCTGCTTGATGCAGGCTTTGATTTCGTCGGTGATGTGCGGAATGACCTGGACCGTAGCGCCGAGATATTCGCCGCGCCGCTCTTTGCGGATCACGCTCTCGTAGATGCGCCCTGCGGTGTAGTTACTGCGCGAACTGCTCCGGAAGCGCACAAAGCGTTCGTAATGACCCAGGTCGAGATCGGTTTCAGCACCGTCTTCGGTAACGAAGACTTCGCCGTGCTGGAACGGACTCATGGTGCCCGGATCGACGTTGATGTAGGGGTCGAGCTTGGTGAGCGAAATAGACAATCCGCGCGTCTCGAGAATAGTTCCGAGCGACGCAGCGGCAATGCCTTTGCCCAGCGAAGAAACGACGCCACCCGTGATGAAGATGAAGCGCGTCATTGGCAATTCAAGGTTGGATAAATCCGTAGTTGTCAGCGGTTAGAGCGATGCTTAAAAGGGCGCGTCTGGCGACTCGCTGCCGCTCTTGTGACAGGGCTGGAAGCTATCAGAAGCGCCGCGCTTTCTCAATCGCCGCATGCCGTCGCCGGGCAAAAAAATAGGGCTGCCAACCTGCGGCCCAAACGGGGAAACAGCGGTCGATGCCAGTGCTAGAATGGCCGCCCCTTCGGACGGGCACCGACGCCCGCCAGCAACCCAGGGTCAGCCATCAGGAGTAGCGAGTGATGTCCGACATCGAAATTGCGCAGGCCGCGCAGAAACGGCCCATTCTTGGTCTGGCCGAGCGCCAGTACGGCATCGCCCCGGAACACCTCGAACCCTATGGCCACTTCAAGGCCAAGCTGTCTCTCGAGTACATCGAAAGCCTGCAGGACCGTCCTGACGGTCAGCTCATTCTGGTCACCGCGATCAGCCCCACGCCCGCCGGCGAAGGCAAAACCACCACCACCGTGGGTCTGGGTGACGCGCTCAATCGGTTGGGCAAGCGCACCATCATCTGTCTCCGCGAGCCCTCGCTCGGGCCCTGCTTCGGCGTGAAGGGCGGCGCGGCGGGCGGCGGCTATGCGCAAGTCGTCCCCATGGAAGACATCAACCTGCACTTTACCGGTGATTTTCACGCCATCGGCGCGGCCCACAACCTGCTGGCCGCGATGATCGATAACCACATCAATCACGGTAACGCCCTCGACCTCGACCCGCGGCTCATCAGCTGGAAGCGCGTGGTCGATATGAACGACCGGGCGCTGCGCCGGATTGTGGTGGGCCTGGGCGGCACCGCCAACGGCTACGTGCGGGAAGACGGCTTCGACATTACGGTGGCGTCCGAGGTGATGGCGATTTTCTGTCTGGCGACCTCGCTCACCGATCTCAAAACACGCCTGGGCGAGATCGTCATCGGCTACACCAGCAAACGCGAAGCGGTGCGGGCGCGCGATCTCAAAGCCCACGGCGCGATGGCGGCACTGCTGAAAGACGCCATCAAACCGAACCTCGTACAGACGCTGGAAAACAATCTGGCTTTCGTTCACGGCGGCCCATTCGCCAACATCGCACATGGCTGCAATAGCGTTTCTGCCACGCGCGCGGCGCTGAAGCTCGCCGATTATGTGGTGACCGAAGCCGGCTTTGGCGCGGACCTCGGCGCCGAGAAATTTATCGATATCAAATGCCGTAAAGCGGGCCTTAAGCCGCGCGCGGCGGTGCTGGTCGCGACCGCCCGGGCGCTCAAATATCACGGCGGCGCGGCGCGGGATGCGCTGAGTCGCGAAGACCTGGGCGCGCTCGAACGCGGTCTGGTCAATCTTGAGCGGCACTACCAGAACATCACCACCCAGTACGGCCTGCCCTGCGTGGTCTGTATCAATCATTTCACGGCCGATACCCCGGCCGAACTCGCGCTGATCGAAGCCAAGGTCGCGAGCCTCGGCGGCCAAGCGGTGGTGGCCCGACACTGGGCGGAAGGTGGCGCAGGCGCCGAAGCGCTGGCCGAAGCAGTGGTCGCGGCAGTGGCCGACAATCAGGGCGAGCATCGCTACGTCTATGCCGACGACCTCCCGCTGTGGGACAAAATCAAGGCGGTTGCCACCCACATCTACGGTGCCGCAGACATCACCGCCGACGCCAAAGTCCGGGCGCAGATTAACGAACTGAACGCCCAGTGGGGGCACCTGCCGGTGTGCATGGCCAAAACCCAGATGTCGTTCTCGACCGACCCCACTGCGCTCGGCGCGCCGAGCGGTCACACCGTCAATCTGCGCGAAGTGCGACTGGCGGCCGGCGCCGGCTTTGTGGTGGTGATTGCGGGCGACCTAATGACCATGCCGGGCCTGCCCAAAGTGCCGGCCGCCGAGCACATCGACGTCGACGCCCACGGCAATATCAGCGGACTGTTCTAAGGTCTGCGCTGCGTGCGGCAAAGGGACGTGCCGTCATTTTCGATGCCCGTCAGGCATTGAAATCAGAGGAAAGTAAAAATCACACTTTTGCCTTCCGAACGCTGAAAAGTCCAGGCCGGACTTGGTCAGAGATTGACTCAGAAACGCGCTCAATCGGGCGCACCACACATCACCCAGCCGGGAGGAACGATGGACTTCAAGCGCGCGCAAACCGGAAGCTCTCAGCTCAGCAGCCTGCTCTGGATCACGGTAGCCATCGTCGGCGCCGCAGCGGTGGGCGGGATCGCGCTCTCGCGCGGTGAAAGCATTAACAGCCTGTGGTTCATCGTCGCCGCACTTTGCGTGTACGCGATCGCCTACCGCTTCTACAGCCTGTTCATCGCCAGCAAGGTGCTGTTACTCGACCCTACGCGGGCGACACCGGCGGAACGCTTCAGCGACGGACGCGACTTCGTGCCCACCAATCGCTGGATTGTGTTTGGTCACCACTTTGCGGCGATTGCCGGGCCCGGACCGCTGATTGGCCCCACGCTCGCCGCCCAGTTCGGCTATCTGCCGGGCACGCTGTGGATTCTGATCGGCGGGGTGCTGGGCGGTTGCGTGCAGGACTTCGTGATTCTCTTTTTTTCCATCCGCCGCAACGGCCGCTCGCTCGGGCAGATGGCGCGCGAGGAGCTTGGTCCCATTGGCGGCGCGGCGGCCACCCTCGGCGTGCTGACCATCATGATTATCCTTATCGCGGTGCTCGGGCTGGTGGTAGTGAACGCCATGAAGCACAGCCCCTGGGCGACTTCTACCGTGGCCGCCACCATTCCTATTGCCGTGCTGGTGGGCGTTTATTTGCGCTATCTGCGGCCGGGGCGCGTGCTGGAAGGTTCGGTGCTGGGTGTGGTGCTGCTGATGGCGGCGGTGGTCGGCGGTGGCATAGTCGATCACGACCCGGTGCTGCGCGGCTGGTTCGACCACGAGGCATCACCGCTGGCGCTGATGATCATCGCCTATGGGTTCTGCGCGGCGGTGCTGCCCGTATGGTTACTGCTCGCCCCGCGCGATTACCTCTCCACCTTCATGAAACTCGGCACCATCGGCGCGCTCGCGGTGGCGATTCTCATCATGCGGCCCACCATGCACATGCCGGCGCTGACGCCGTTCATTGATGGCAGCGGGCCCATTTTTGCCGGCCCCCTCTTCCCCTTCGTGTTCATCACCATCGCCTGCGGCGCCATCTCCGGCTTTCATTCGCTGATTTCGTCGGGCACCACGCCGAAACTCATCGCCAACGAAGCCGACGCCCGGATGATTGGCTACGGCGGCATGCTGATGGAAAGCTTCGTCGCCATCATGGCGATGATTGCGGCCTGCGTGCTGGAGCCCGGCGTTTATTTCGCCGTGAATAGCCCGGCGGGGATGGTCGGGGCAGCGCCGGCGGCGGCGGTTGCCACCATCAGCGGCTGGGGTTTTCCGGTCACCGTCGAGCAGATGGACGTGCTCGCCCGCGAGATGGGCGAGACCAGCCTGTTTGCCCGCACCGGCGGCGCACCGTCGCTGGCGCTCGGCATGGCCAATATTTTCTCCAAGCTCTCCGGTGGCGGCCTGCTCGCCCTGTGGTACCACTTCGCGATCATGTTCGAGGCGCTGTTCATCCTGACCACGCTGGATGCCGGCACCCGCGTCGCGCGCTTCATGCTGCAAGACATGCTCGGGAATTTCTTTCCGCGTCTCGGCAAAACCAGCTGGTATCCGGGCGTCATCCTCACCAGCACCCTAGTGGTCGCCGCCTGGGGCTATTTTCTGTATCAAGGCACCCGGGACCCGCTAGGCGGGATCAACAGCATGTGGCCGCTGTTCGGGATCGCCAACCAGATGTTGGCCGCGATTGCGCTCTGTGTGGCGACCACCATTCTGGTCAAGTCACGCCAAGCCCATCACGCGCTAATCACCGGTATTCCACTGCTGTGGTTGGTGGCGGTGACCTCCACTGCCGCCTGGCTGAAAATCTTCAGCCCCTTACAGCGCCTGGGTTTTCTGGCGCACGCCGCCGATCTGCAGACCAAGCTCGACGCCGGCCAACTGCCGGCGGGGCTCGCGGCCCAGGCCCCGCGCCTGATCTTTAACGACTCGCTCAACGCCGGACTCACCCTGTTGTTTCTGGTGATTGCCTGGGTGGTAGTGTTTGAAACAGCCCGCACCTGTGTGCGGGTCTTGCGTGGCGCGCCGACGCGCCCGCTGGCCGAAGCGCCCTATGTGGCGACGGCGATGGAGCGGCCATGAAGCACCGCATTCAGCGCGCCTGGCGCGCGCTTTGCGCCAGCCTGAGTTATCTGAACGGTGGCGCCGCCTATGCGCATTACTGTCGGCATCTACGGACGCACCATGACGACGCCCCACCGCTATCGCGCGCAGATTTTTTTCGGCAGGAGCAACAACGGCGCTGGAACGGCGTGCGTCGCTGCTGTTGAACACCGATTAGGGAAAGTCTGAAGCCGCCAGACTTGCGCGGCTTCAGGTGTTGTCGCTAAAGCGCAGGTCCTCACATTTCAAGCCCTCACGCGCGGCAAAAGACAGCATGCGAATGTGGCTGTTGTCGGCCGTCCGCTCGAGGTCGGCGACGCTGAGAAGATGGGTGCTGTACCACGCCGCTTTCATCTCTGCCGCCACCGCCGACTGCGCCCCGTAGTACGCGGCGTTCTCGCCCAGAATCCGATGCCGGGCCTTCAGTTTGCGGGCCACCGCCGCCGTTGCCGCCACGCCGAATCCTCCCCCTACGCTCACCAGCTCAAATTCCTCCGTGCGCCATTCCGCGCGCCGCGCAGTCAGATACTGGTAGAGCGAGACTTGACCCGCCACTGCGCGCAGCAAGCCTTCGGGATCAAACACCAGCACGCGAACCGGGGTTTCCGGCGCCAGCAGGCGTTGCCACACCCCCGGCAGGAAGCAGTTACGCGGCAAGGCGCGGAACATCTCCGACATCCGGCCGTCGCCCAGGCCATCCGACTCACAGCCAAAGCGCACGATCTGGAAGGCGGTGCTCCCGTTGCCGGCGGCGTAACGACGAAAGGCCTGCACGTGGTTGGAAAGCATCGAGGGTGTGAGCATTTTGCCGTCGGCGCCACGGTGGGGAATAGCGTAAGCATTGCCGGTGCGCCCTTCGGCAACCGTTGGCTCGGCGCCATGAAAACGTTGGGCGACCGCTGCGCTGCTTTCGCGATGGGGACCAGACGCTCTGGCGCCAAACACGAACACAGGCTCTTTGCTCACCACCGGATCAGCCATGACTGCACCTCTATCGATTGCCGGCCTGAACGAGTTCAAAGCGCCCCGCCCGGCGGGCCGGCAAGCCTGACGGAACAGCACTCAACACCATGGGGTTATTGACCGGGCGGCGGGGGCGGCGCTTCCGCATTGCCGTGCTGAGCCTCCAGAAATTTGAGCGGAATCGAAATATCCATAAAGACCGAATAGCCCCTGCCGGTTTTCCGATCGGTCACGTCGTAGACCTCACAAGGCTGCCCGCCAGCGCACATGAGCCCATGTTGGCCTTCAAGCTTGAAACCGTTCATCGCCAGAAAAAAGTGTTCTTCATCGATTGAAATGACGCGGCACGGGGTGTTCTCCGACTGTCCTTCGCCTTTGGCGCAAATCGATTGGAACAATCCATCGACCACCGCGTTGTGAAACTTGGCCTGCTCCGCCTTGCCGGTTTTCTCATACGCGCGAGCCGCGCCAAGGTGGGCGAAGGGGTTGAGGTAATCGTCCTTCAGCCAGGCTTCTGCCAACGGCACGGCGGCTTCAAACTGTTCAAGCTTCAGCGCTTGCTCGAGCTTGCGCCGCTGCTCCAGTGACGACGCCCGATTGGGAGAGTATTCGGGCGACGCGGCATAGCTCATGCGTAAGGCCACGAAGTCGATTCCGGTATCGCCGCCCACCAGCCGTTGCTTTAGCGTGGCGTAGTCCTCGCTGGCAGCAACACTGCCCATGGCCAAGCTCAACACCAGTGCGAGCGAGAGCTGAAAGCCTCGGCACAGCGCGACCGACACGCTCGCCGCGTTCAAGGCGTGTTGTCCAATTGCACGGTGCCGGACACCGTGAGCGACAGATTCTGGGTGCCCGGTGAGAGCTGCGCGGGGGCGGCGTCTGCCGCGACCATGGCCTGAGCGCGATACATCACGGGATGGACGGGCATCCCCTGCGCGCCAAGCGCGCCGACATCCAGCGTGACCAGCTTGTAGCCCTTGCGCCCCAGCGCAGCGGCCACCTGCTGGGCACGTTGCTGGAACCGGCGCAGCGCCTCGCTCGTCAAGGCTTCTTCCGCGCTGGCGCGGCCTTCGGCCGACACCGCGTAGTCCACCGCTTCAACCGCCAGTTTTTCCTGCAGGCGCGCAATGAGTTCGCCGACGTGCTGCCCGTTGTGGCCTTCGAGGCGCAGGCTTTGTCGCACGCGCCACGCGCTAACCCCGTTCGACTTCTCCGTGTACACCGGAAAGGTCGTGTATTGGCCGGTGGTCACTTTAATTTCTTTGGCTTTGCCGGCCTCTGCCAGCGCCCAGCTCATCGCCGCATTCACCAGCGTGCCCAGCTTCGCCTGGTCGGATCCTTCACGCTCAATAAACAGCGTCGCGACGATGGTGTCGTTTACTACTTCGCGCTCCGCCGTGGCGGCCAGTTGCACCTGATCCAGCCGCACCGGCTCGGCGGGCGAGACGGCAGAAAACAAACACGCCACCAAGGCTAATCCACAAACTATTTGGCGCATGGTTCAGTTGTCCTTTTGATGAGCGAGCCGACGCGCGGTCTCGCGTATGGTGTGCCAGGCATTTTCGACGTGTTGAGCAGCGGTTGCGGCCTGTCCCACGCAAAGTCTCAAGACATGCTGTCCGCGCAAAGCCGTATGCGAGATGAACAGACTGCCTTCCTCGTTCAAACAGGCCTGCAGCTGGCGGTTAAAGGCATCGCTGCCGCGATAGCGGAAACATACAAGGTTGAGCGAGACCGGCGTGACAAGTTCAAAGTCGGGATCGGCCGCCACCCAGGAACCGAACAGGCAGGCGAGTTCGAGGTGTTCCCGTAGCAGCGTCCGCAGGCCGGAGAGACCAAAGCCGCGCAGCACAAACCACAGCTTGAGCGCCCGAAACCTGCGGCCCAGCGGCACCTGCCAGTCGCGGTAGTCGAACACTTCACCGCTGTCGCTGGCCTCGTTGCGCAAGTATTCCGGCGTAATGCTGAGCGCGTTGGTCAGCGCACGCCGGTCGGCCACATAAAAACAGCTGCAATCGAAATTGGTCAGCAACCATTTATGGGGGTTGAAGCAATAGCTGGCGGCCAGTTCAAGGCCATCAAAGCGGGCCCGCTGCTCGGGCAACAGGGCCACGCTGCCCGCCATCGCCGCATCCACGTGCAGCCACAAGCCCTCCTCACGGCAGATCTCGCCAATCTCGCGCAGCGGATCACAGGCGAGTGAAGAGGTGGTGCCAACAGTGGCACACACATAAAAGGGTTTAAGGCCCGCGGCGCGGTCTACTGCAATCGCGGCCCGCAGGGTGTCGGGCACCATAGCGAAGCTCGCGTCGACGTCGATCTTGCGCAAGTTGGCGCGCCCGATCCCGGCCAGCATCGCCGCCTTGTCCAGCGAGGAATGCGCCTGCGAGGAGGTATAGGCCACCAGCCCGCCGGTATAGCCGGTGTGATTACTCGCGCCCTCGGTGGCCTGCTCACGGGCCGCGATAAGCGCGCACAGCCCGGCGCTGGACGCCGAATCCTGCAACACGCCGCCGCCCTTCCCGCCGGCACGAAACACGGCGGGCCAAGCGCAGGCCTCAGCCAACCAGTCGAGCATGCGGGTTTCCACTTCAGTACAGGCTGGACTTGTCTGCCACAGCATGCCCTGCACGCCCAGCGCGGCGCTCAGCAGTTCGGCCAGCATCGAAGGCCCGGAGGCATTGGCCGGGAAATAGGCGAAGAAACTGGGCGACTGCCAGTGGGTGAGGCCGGGGACGACGATGCGATCGAGGTCTGCCAGCACGGCATCAAAGGGTTCGGGTAATTCCGGCGCGGTCGGCGGCAATGCCGCAAAGACGTCGCCCGCAGCGACCTGCGAGAGGACCGGTAAACGGGGCAGACGTTCGTAGTAAGAACAGATCCAGTCGGCCAAGGCCGCGAGTTGCGCGCGGAAGGCGTCTGGTTCGAAGGCTTGAGGAACAGCAGACACAGCGGGTAATGACACCGACGGGCGACTGGCGTCGACCGTCGGCATCGCAGGTCTTAGAGGTTGGCGAGCACGTGCTCGGCCGCGCTGACCTTGAACTCCATCGGGGCTTCAACGAACAGATGGGAGACCACGCCGTTGTCGACCACGATTGCAAAGCGCTGGCCGCGGGTGCCCATGCCAAAGCCGCTGGCGTCGAGTTCAAGACCGAGGGCCTTGGTGTACGCGCAGTTGCCGTCGGCCAGCATCAGCACTTTGCCTTCAGCGCCGGCATGCTTGCCCCAGGCGCCCATGACGAAGGTGTCGTTAACGGCGATGCAGGCGATGGTATCAACGCCTTTGGCCTTCAGCTGGTCGGCCAGTTCGAGGTAGCCCGGCAGGTGCTTGGCGGAGCAGGTGGGGGTGAAAGCACCCGGCACCGAGAACAGCACGACTTTTTTGCCACTGAAGAGTTCATCTGAAGAAATGGAACCAGGACCTTTGTCGGTCATCTGGCCAAACGAGCCCGCGGGCATGGTGTCACCGGTTTTGATCGTCACGTAAGCCTCCTGTCATGCTGAATTGAACGAGGCCGCATTCTGCCATCGCAGACCCTGAGGGCGATAGCGCCGGAGTGCGTCAAATCACCCGATCGGGCGGAGTTTCTCCCGCAAAAAACGCCTCGAGATTCGCCAGCACGCGTCGCCCCATCGCGATCCGCGTGGCGGTCGTCGCGCTGCCGAGATGGGGCAGCAAGACCACGTTCTCCAGATCGCGCAAAGCGGCCGGCACCTCGGGCTCTGCGGCATAGACATCGAGCCCGGCGCCGGCAATACGACGTTCCGCCAGCGCGACTGCGAGCGCTGCTTCGTCGACGACTTCGCCGCGGGCGGTGTTGATGAGAAATGCAGAAGGCTTCATCAGCGCGAGGCGCTCGGCGTTGATGAGATGCCGGGTCGCAGCCCCTCCCGGGCAGTGCAGGGAGACAAAATCAGACTCGGCCAGCAACTGCTCGACGCTCGCACAGGCGGTGGCGTTCAGGCTGGCGACCAGCTCGCCCGGCGGCGGACGCGGGGTCTGAAACAAAATCTTCATGCCGAAGCCAAAATGTGCGCGCTGTGCCACGGCCTGGGCAATACGGCCGAAGCCAACGAGGCCCAGGGTTTTGCCAGTCACTTCGGTGCCTAGCAGTTGAGTGGGACGCCAACCGTCCCAGCGCCCGGCGCGAATTTCCCGCTCCCCTTCACCCGCCCGACGCGCCGTCATGAGGAGCAGCGTGAGCGCCAGATCCGCGGTGGCGTCGGTCAGCACGCCCGGGGTGTTGGTCACTGCCATCCCCAAGGCCTTGGTCGCGTTGAGATCGATGTGGTTAAAACCGACACCGTAATTGGCGATCAGTCTGGCGCGCGGCGCGGTGACCGCGAGCACGCTGGCGTCTACTCGATCGGTGACGGTGGGACACAGCGCGTCGGCGGTAAGCAGCGCGCGCTGGAGTTGGGCGGCATCGAGCGGCGTGTCGGTGAGGTTTAACACCACCTCGAAACGCGCCGCCAGTTCAGCCTCAACCTCCGCTGGCCAGCGACGCGTCAGAACGACGCGGGGCTTGCTCACGACGACACCGCTCAGACGGCTTTGCGCGCCGGGTGAGATTCGCGCAACCAGGCCTGCGCCGCTGCCACACCGCTGCCCAGCGTGACTTCCACGCCGGCGTCCTGCAGCGCCATTTCAACGCCGGACAGTGCGCCCAGCAGCATCAGTTCGTTGAGGTCGCCGAGATGGCCGATACGGAACACCTTGCCGGCGACGTCCGCCAGCCCCATCCCGAGCGAGAGGTTGTAGCGCTCGTAGGCGAGATTCACTACCAGATTGCTATCGATCCCGGCCGGGACCACCACCGTGCTGACCGTGTCGGAATACAGCGCCGGATCTTTCGCGCACAGCGGCAAGCCCCAGGCCTTGACCGCACGACGCGTGGCCTCGGCATAGCGATAGTGGCGGGCGTAGACGTTGGTCAGGCCTTCCTCCAGCAGCATGTTGACCGACTCGCGCAGGCCGTGGATGAGCGTCATCGCCGGGGTATACGGAAACCAACCCGCCGCGTTCGACTTCAGCATGTCCTCAAAGTCGAAGTAATAGCGTTTGAGCTGCGCGGTGTGACGGGCGTTCAACGCCTTCTGGCTGGCGCAGACGATGCCGAGACCAGTGGGCAACATAAAGCCCTTCTGGGAGCCGGCAACGGCAAGGTCAACGCCCCATTCGTCCATCTGGAACTTGATACAACCGATAGCGCTCACGCCGTCCACATACAGCAAGGCGGGGTGCTTGAGTTCATCGAGAATCGCGCGCACCGCGGGAATGCTGCTGGTGACGCCGGTGGCGGTTTCGTTGTGCGTGACCAGCACGGCCTTGATGGTATGCGCCGTATCGGCGGCCAGAATTTCGCGATAGCGCTCGAGCGGTACGCCGTAGCCCCACTCCACTTGTTCGATGTGGGTGTCGAGCCCAAGGCGTTTGCACAACTCGCCCCACAGATGACTGAAGTGGCCGAATCGCGCATTGAGCACGCGGTCGCCGGGCGAGAGCGTGTTGCTGATCGCCGCTTCCCAACCGCCGGTGCCGGAAGCGGAGAAAATAAACACCTTGCCGTCTTTGGTGCCAAAAACCGTTTTCAGATCTTCAAACAGCGGCAACACAGTCTGCGGATAGTCGGCGCGACGATGGTCTTCGAGCGGCACGTCCATGGCGCGGCGAATGCGCTCGGGGATATTGGTCGGACCAGGAATAAATAGATGATTACGGCCAGGCATGAGAGACCTCCGGTAGCGTGTGGGTGACCGGTAATCGCTCTCTCGCGGTGGCAGAAGGATTACGGCGCGGGGTGGGGAAAACGGGCGAAGCCCCGTGAACAGGCGGGCACTCTACACGCGGCCAATGCGGCACGTAAACGCCTCCTCCCGAGTGGTGTCAGACGTCCAGCGCCTGACTCAAATCGCGGATCAGATCGGCAGGCGCTTCCAGCCCAACCGACAGGCGCACCAGTTCTTCGTTAATGCCCATCGCTGCCCGCTGTGCGGCGGTGAGCCGGCCGTGCGTAGTGGTCGCGGGATGCGTGACGATACTCCGGGTATCGCCCAGATTTGCCGTGATGGAGAACAGTTTGAGACTGTCGATCAGTTGCCAGGCGGCGGCGCGCCCGCCTTTGACTTCAAAGGACACTACCCCGCCGAAACCGGTTTGCTGACGGGCCGCGAGGGCGTGTTGGGGATGGCTCGCCAGTCCGGGATAAAACACCCGCGAAACGCGCGGATGCTGTTCCAGAAACGCCGCGAGTTCGGCGGCGTACCGGCTGTGCGCATCCATCCGGAGCGTGAGCGTTTCGAGGCCTTTCAGAAACACCCAAGCGTTGAACGGACTCATGCTCGGCCCCGCCGTGCGCAGAAAAGGAAAAAATTTCTCCTTGACCAGCGCTGCCGGCGCCACCACCGCGCCACCCACGCAGCGGCCCTGGCCGTCCAGAAATTTGGTCGCCGAGTGCGTCACGATGTCGGCACCGAGCGCCAATGGACGCTGCAAGGCCGGGGTGCAGAAGCAGTTGTCCACCACGCACAGCGCGTCGTTTTGATGGGCCAGTTCGGCCAGCCACGCGATATCCGAAATTTCGGTCAGCGGATTGGACGGCGTTTCTACGAACAGCATGCGGGTGTTCGGCCGCATCGCGGCGGCCCAGGCCGCGTTGTCGGTCGGGCTCACGAACGTGGTTTCGATGCCGAACTTGGCCAACATCGTGAACAGACCAACCGTGGTGCCAAACACGCTGTGCGAACACAGCACGTGGTCGCCACTGGCCAGCAAGCACAGCGCCGTGGTGAGAATGGCGCTCATCCCGCTGGAAGTGGCGATGCAGGCTTCGCCGCCTTCCATCGCGGCCAGACGGTCCTGGAAAGCCCGCACGGTGGGATTGGTGAAGCGCGAGTAAACGTTGCCTTCTTCGGTGCCAGCAAAACGCGCCGCGGCCTGAGCCGCGTTATCAAAGCAGAAGCTGGAGGTGAGATAGATCGGCGGGCTGTTTTCGTATTCGTTCCCGGGTTCAACCCCGGCCTGACAACCCAGCGTGGCAAGGGCGAGCGCCCCTGCAAAATCCTCATTGGTCATGGTGCGGTTATCTCGCGTCGGCGGTCGCACCGGCGGACGTGTGCAGGTCTTGTAGCGAGTTGCTCACCGCCGCCCGTTTGGCCTTGGCCTCATCGGAGCGCAGCGACTCAACGTGATTGAGATAGCCCTGACTGACGTCGCCGGCAACGTATTCGCCGTTGAAACAGGACAGATCGAAATGTTCGATCAGCGGATTACCCTTGCGCGCGCATTCCACCAGATCGCTCAAGTCTTGATAGATGAGCTTGTCGGCGCCCAGCAGTTCGCAGACTTCATCGACAGAGCGGCCATGCGCAACGAGTTCTTCGCCGGTGGGCATATCGATGCCATAGACGTTGGGGTAACACACCGGCGGCGCGGCTGACGCCATGTACACCCGATTGGCGCCCGACTCGCGCGCCATCTGGATGATCTGGCTGGAGGTGGTGCCGCGCACGATAGAGTCGTCGACCAGCAACACGTTACGCCCCGAGAACTCGAGGTCGATGGCGTTCAGTTTCTGGCGCACCGACTTACGGCGCATGGCCTGTCCCGGCATGATGAATGTGCGCGGGATATAGCGATTTTTGATGAAGCCTTCGCGGTAATCCACGCCCAGACCATGCGCGAGCTCCATCGCCGCCGTGCGGGCCGTGTCGGGAATTGGAATCACCACGTCGATGTCGTGGTTGGGCCACTCGCGGCTAATTTTGGCGGCCAGCGCGTCGCCCATGCGCATTCTCGCGCGATGCACGGAAACGCCGTCCATGATGGAGTCCGGACGTGCCATATAAACGAGTTCAAAAATGCAGGGTGAGAGCTGCGGCCGCTCCGCACACTGGCGGGTGTGAACCTCGCCCTGCTCGCTGATGAAGACCACTTCACCGGGCGCGATATCACGCTCAAGCTCAAAGCCCAGCACGTCGATCGCGACTGACTCGGACGCGATGATGTACTCCGGGCCGTCGGCCGTATCGCGACTGCCAAAGACAATCGGACGGATCCCGAACGGGTCGCGGAACCCGATGATGCCCACGCCCGTGATCATCGCCACCACCGCATAGCCGCCGGTGCAGCGCTTGTGCAATTTCGCGACGGCGGCAAACACGTCCTCCGGGCCAATGCTAACCTTGCCCAGGCTCTGTAATTCGTGGGCAAGGACGTTTAACAGCACTTCGGAATCGGAGTCGGTGTTCACATGACGCAGGCCGTCCTGAAACAGCTCATGCTTCAACTGATCGGTATTGGTGAGGTTGCCGTTATGGGCAAGCACGATGCCGTAAGGGGAGTTCACGTAGAACGGCTGAGCTTCGGCCGTTGAGCTCTCGCCAGCGGTGGGATAGCGCACATGGCCTACGCCCATCCGGCCTTTGAGATTGAGCATATGACGGGTGTGGAAGACGTCGCGCACGAGGCCTTCGGACTTACGCAGGTACAAGCGACCCGCTTCGCAGGTCACGATGCCAGCGGCATCCTGCCCGCGGTGTTGCAAGACGGTTAGGGCGTCATAGATGGACTGATTAACCGCTGCCTTACCGACGATACCGACGATGCCACACATGTCTGAATTGCCTCTGTCACTATCTGCCGACGGGAACCGCATCGTAACCGAAGTGCCCAGCGAATTCCGGTAACAACCAACCGATAATCCAATGCGCGAAAACTGAAAGCTGCGGCAAGAAAAACGAACTGCGCCACCACGCTTCACCGGGCAAAGGCGTTAAGCCGGCCAGCAGCACCAGTGCCAGCACAATGGCAACGCCGCGTAAGGCGCCAAACAGCATGCCGAGAAATTTATCGGTGTCGCCGAGACCGCTACTGGCCAGCAGGCGCCCGATCAGCGAATTAATCAAGCCAAAGATGATGAGGCTTCCGACCAGCAAGGCGATGAAAGCGATGGCGATGCGCGCCGGCGCCTGGGTAATGACCCCGCTAAGACGCTCGCCCAGAGGGCTGCAAAAGCTGAAGGCCAACCAAAATGCGACCACCCAGGCGAGTAGCGACAGGATTTCCTTCACGAGACCGCGAATCAGGCTCAGCAGGGCTGAAATGCCGATCACGGACAGAATCACGATGTCGGCGACGTTCACGCGATGCTCCGGAATTGAGTCATCAGGAGGCGCCCTATTCCCGTACCAGAATGCCGCGCAGGTCGGGCGATTTGGCAAGTTTAGTCCGCAGATCGATCGCCGCCGCGCGACCGTTCACCGGGCCCGCGCGGACTCGAAAGCTGAGGCCGTGGGCGTCCTTCACCGGCGTCATATGCGCCGCAACGCCACTCGCCTGCAGTCGCCGCACCAGTAACTCCGCATTTTCCTTGCTCGAAAAGCTTCCCAGCTGCACGGCCCAGCGTTCACCTGCCTCAGATTGGTCGGCTGCGGCCGGCGCCGGTTTGGGCGGTGGCGCTTCTGCTGGTGAAGGCGATGCTTTGGGTTTCGCAGTATCAAGCACGGGCGCGAGGGGCTTTTCCTTCGGCGGTTCAGCAGGCCGCGGCTGCGGTTTTGGCTTGGGCGGAGGCAGCAGGGCGCTGACCGCTTGCCCAGCTTGAGGGGGCGGCGGTGGCGGCGCGACTGCCACCGGCGGTAGCGGCTTGCCGGCGCTGGCCGTCGCCTCCAGCGTAGGCGCCGGTGCATTGAACCCATCGTCAATTTCCTGAACCACTTCCCCCGGCAGGTGGGGAATATCTGGCGCCGCAGGCTCCTGTGGCATCGGCGCCATGTCTTTGCGCGGCATGTGCAGCGGGGGACGATATCCGCCATCCAGCACCATCGGCACGAGAATGACCGCCAGCGCGACCAACACGGCGGCGCCAACGAGTCGCTGCTTCAAGGGCTGTTCCATCAGTAATTCCGCTCGTGCATTCAGCCAATTCCCTGTTCAATCACACCCAGCACCTCGCCCACCGTCACGAAAGAACCAATCACAAGAATGCGTTCACCGGGCTTTGCCTGCTCGGTGGCTGCCCGCCAGGCAGCGGTGATCGAATCGTAAGTGGCCGCAGCGGACTTGCGCGTCAGACCCGACCAGGTTTCGTACAGTTCCGCCGCGCTGGCGCCGCGCGTGGCGGCGACGCTCGCCAGATGCCAACAGTCGACCATCGGCTCCAGCGTCCGCATCGCACTCAGGCGGTCTTTGGTTTTCAGCATGCCCAAGACGACGTGCGTGCGGGGCACCGGCGGCAGGCTGGCGAGATTCGCGACAAATGCGCTGACGGCCTGCGCGTTGTGTGCCACGTCGAGGATCACGTCATAGGCGCCGGCAATGCGCTGGAAGCGCCCGCGCAAACTCACGCCGGAAAGTCCCGCGGCAATTTGTTCGAATGACAGGGGATGGCGCGCTTGGAGAAGGTCGATGACCTTCAGCACGCCGGCCGCGTTCCGCAATTGATACCCGCCCAATAGCGCTGGACGCGGCAAGGCCTCGAGCAGGGTCTTGCCCGACCACCACTGCCAAGTTTGGGCCTCTTCCGAGAAATGAAACCCCACCCCCAGCACCGATAGGTCGGCGCCGACGGCTCGGGCGCATTCATGCAGGCTCAGCGGCACTTCCGGGTCGGAGCACACCGCCGGCGTATGCGCCCGCATGATGCCGGCCTTTTCGCGCGCGATGGCTTCGCGGGTGTTGCCCAGCCATTCCACGTGGTCGATATCCAAAGTGGCGATAACGGCCACGCTGGGGTCAACGATGTTGACGGCATCGAGACGCCCGCCCATGCCGACTTCGAGAATCATGATGTCGAGCTTGGCGGCGGCAAAAATGACCAGCGCCGCGAGCGTCCCGAACTCGAAAAACGTGAGCGGCGTGTCGCCCCGCGCGGCGTCGACCTGTACGAACGCATCGCAGATCAGGTCATCGTCCACCGGCACACCGGCCACCTTGATGCGCTCGTTGTAGCGCAGAAGATGCGGCGAGGTATAAGTGCCGACCCGATAACCCGCCAGCCCGTAGGTGGTGTCGAGCATCGCGACCGTTGAGCCTTTGCCATTCGTTCCCGCCACCGTGAGAACAGTGGCAGCAGGCGCCAGCACCCCGAGCCGCTCCGCAACCGCTCGCGAGCGCTCAAGGCCCAGTTCGATTTCGGTGGGGTGCAGGGATTCCTGCCACGCCAACCAATCCGCGAGGGAGCGCCGTGCTCCCGGCAACGGATCGGCAGACGGCAGGCTCATCGAGCGATCAAGCCTTGACTACGAGCGATTCGCTGGCCGCTGGTGCCGGGTTGTGCATCAGGATGCTGAGAATGCGGGCAAGCTGAGGACGCAGTTCACGACGGTCGGCAATGAGATCGATGGCGCCGTGCTCCAGCAGGAATTCACTGCGCTGAAAGCCTTCCGGCAGGATCTGACGCACCGTTTGCTCAATCACCCGTGGTCCGGCAAAGCCGATCAACGCACCGGGCTCCGCCACGATGACGTCGCCCAACATCGCCACGCTGGCGGAGACACCGCCGGTGGTGGGGTCGGTTAGCACCGACACATAGGGCAGGCGATGGGTGCGCAGCTCGGAGAGCGCGGCGCTGGTCTTGGCCATCTGCATCAACGAGACGAGCGCCTCCTGCATCCGGGCGCCACCGCTCGCGCAGAAACACACGAAAGCGGCGCGTTCTTCGATAGCCCGGCGCACACCGCGCACAAAACGTTCGCCCACCACCGAGCCCATGGAGCCCGCCATAAAGCCAAACTCAAACGCGCTTGCCACCACCGGCATGCCCATGAGGCTACCGGCCATCACGACCAGCGCATCGGTTTCGCCGGATTCTTTCTGGGCGGCGGTGAGTCGGTCACGATACCGCTTGGAATCGCGGAACTTGAGGAAGTCCAGCGGGGTGACCGAGGCGCCGATCTCAACGCCCGAATCGGCGTCGAGGAAATGACCGAGCCGCGTGCGCGCCGAAATGCGGGAATGATGGTCGCACTTCACGCACACGCCGAGGTTGCGATCCAGTTCAGCGCGATAAAGCACCGATTTGCAGGCGGGGCAGGAGGTCCAAATCCCCTCCGGCACGCCTTTTTTACCCGCCGACTCGGTCCGAATGCGCGAAGGCAGTAGTCGCTTGAACCAATCCAATTGCGTTTTCTCCTTGCGCCGGCCGTCAGGCGGCCGCGCGAGTATCGTCCATCGCCAGCCGGAGCCCGTGGGCAAAGGCTTCGAGTGCGCTGGCGCCAGCTGGGACATCGTTGGCGTTTTCGATAATTTCGATCAGCGCGCTACCGACGATTACGGCATCTGAGGTAAGGGCCACTGCGGCCGCCGCAGCAGCGGTGCGAACCCCGAAGCCCACACCGACCGGTAAGCCGGTCGCTGCTTTGAGTTCTGACACGCGCGAAAGGACCGCGGTCGCCTCGGCGGACTTTTCGCCGGTCACGCCATTGACCGACACGTAGTACACGAAACCGTTCGCAAACTCGCGCACCGCCGCCACGCGCGCAGCCGAGGAGGTGGGCGCCAGCAGGAAAATCTGCGACATCCCGGCCGCCCGTACAGCGCCGTGCAGAGGACCTGCCTCTTCCGGCGGCAGGTCAACGGTGAGCACGCCGTCGGCGCCGGCCGCCGCAGCGGCGCTGGCGAAAATCTCATAGCCCATGCGCTCGATAGGATTGAGGTAACCCATCAAGACCACCGGCGTGGTCTGGTCGGTGCGACGGAAAGCTTCTACCAAGGCCAATACCTTGCGCAGATTCATGCCGCCGGCCAGCGCGCGCTCACTGGCGCGCTGGATGATCGGACCATCGGCCATGGGATCGGAGAACGGCACGCCGAGTTCGACCACGTCCGCGCCCCCACGCACTAGCGCGTGCATGTAAGCCAGCGTGGCATCGGGATGCGGATCGCCGGCCGTGATGAAAGTCACCAGGCCGCTTCGACCCTGACTGGCAAGCGCGGCAAAACGGGATTCAATGCGATTGTTCATGGTGTTCACAACGTCATGCCTTCGCGCGCGGCGACTGTGGGGATGTCTTTATCACCACGGCCGGACAGATTAACAACGATGATGTGGTCCTTCGGCAAAGTGGGCGCCAGCTTGGCGACGTAAGCTAGCGCGTGGCTCGTTTCCAGCGCGGGAATAATGCCCTCCATCCGGGTCAGGGTATGGAAGCCCTTTAGTGCTTCATCGTCCGTTACCGCGACATAGCTGGCGCGGCCGGTGTCTTTTAACCAGGCGTGCTCGGGGCCCACGCCCGGATAATCAAGCCCCGCGGAAATCGAATGGGTTTCGATGATCTGACCATCCTCATCCTGCATCAGGTAGGTGCGATTGCCGTGCAACACGCCTGGGACACCGGCCGACAAAGGCGCCGAATGTCGGCCCGTCTCCACCCCGTCGCCACCGGCTTCAACGCCGATGAGTTTCACGCTCTCGTCTGCAAGGAAGGGATAGAAAATGCCCATGGCGTTCGAGCCACCGCCCACACAGGCAACGACCGAATCGGGCAGGCGTCCCAGCTTGGAGAGACACTGCTCGCGGGTTTCGCGACCGATCACGGACTGAAAATCACGCACCATCGCCGGGTAGGGATGAGGTCCGGCCACGGTGCCGATGATGTAGAAGGTATCGTCGACGTTGCTCACCCAGTCGCGAAGCGCTTCGTTAAGCGCGTCTTTCAGGGTTTTCGAACCTGACTGTACCGGCATGACTTCGGCGCCCAGCAGCTTCATGCGGAAGACGTTGTAGGACTGGCGCTGAATATCATGAGCACCCATGTACACCCGGCAACTCATCCCAAAGCGGGCGGCGATGGTGGCGGTTGCCACACCGTGCTGCCCGGCGCCGGTTTCCGCGATGATGCGACGTTTGCCCATGCGCCGCGCGACCAGCGCTTGGCCAATCGTGTTGTTGATCTTGTGCGCACCGGTATGGTTGAGGTCTTCGCGCTTGAGATAGATCTGCGCGCCGCCCAGTTCGCGCGACCAGCGCTCGGCGTGATAGAGCGGCGAGGGGCGGCCGACGAATTCCGCCAAATCCCGCTCGAATTCGCGGATAAATTCCGGATCGGCCATGCATTCACGATAGGCCGCTTCAAGCTCGGCCAGCGGGGCCATCAGCGTTTCCGCCACGAACTTGCCACCATATGGCCCGAAATGCCCGTGCTCATCAGGCAGACTGGTCAGGGGCAGCACGCCTTCTACTGGAATTTCACTGCTCGCGTTCAAGTGCATTTACCTCGGCGACAAACAATCGCATTTTCGCGGAATCTTTAAGCCCTTTTGCCTGTTCGATGCCGCCGCTGACATCAACGGCGAATGGCGCCACGTCCCGGATGGCGCGCGCCACGTTGGCGCTGTTCAGGCCTCCAGCCAGAATAATCGGCATCGCGCGCTCGGCGGGCACAAGAGACCAGTCGAACGCTTCGCCGGTGCCGCCTGCAAGTTGTGGATGCCAGGTGTCCAGCAACAAGGCACTCGCGCCATCGTAGTCGCGAGCCGCGTCGGTCACCGAATGCCGGTCTTTCACGCGCACCGCTTTGACATAGGTCCGTCCGTAGTCTTCGCAGTAGGCCGGCGACTCCTCGCCATGGAACTGTACGAGCGAGAGGCCCGTCTGGCCGACAATCTCGTGAACTTTCGTCAGCGGGGCATCGACGAACAGTCCCACCGCACTGACAAACGCGGGCAAGCTGCGAATGATAGCCCTTGCCTCGGCGGGTTCGATATTGCGGGGACTGGCAGGATGAAACACGAAACCCAGCGCATCCACGCCCAGCGCCACCGCAATCGCGGCATCAGATGCTCTGGTGATGCCACAAAATTTGATGCGTATCCGTTGATTCATCGCCTTATGTATCCCGCGCGACCACGCGTTGGTGTGCGCTGAGGGCGCCGCCACATTATCCCGGTTTAGCGCGGAGATGGGTATAAGGAATTACCCGTTCGCCAAGGCAGAAAATCGCCATCGGCACAGGCCGGCAGCTGGTAGCGTTCAGGGTAGTGCGGCCCCAAAAAATACAGGCCGCCAGCGGGCGCGGTCATCGCGGCCTGCCGCCGATCGCGCGCGGCTAATACTGCCGCAGCCCAGCCGGGTTCGCGTTCGCCCGCCCCGATTTTCAACAGCACGCCGACGATATTTCGCACCATGTGTTGCAGGAAAGCGTTAGCCGTAATGTGCACGGCAATCCATTCTTCCTGCCGGGTCACCGTTAGCTGATGCACGGTCCGCACCGGATGATTGGCCTGACAGCCAGCAGCCCGGAACGAAGAGAAATCGTGCTCGCCAAGCAGGAAGCTCGCCGCCTCAGCCATCCTTGAGACCTCAAGCGGACGGTGTTCCCACGCCGCCTTGCCATGCCAGAGCCCGGCTCGGCTGGAGCGGTTAAGCAGCACATAGGTATAACTCCGCGCATCGGCGGAGAATCTCGCATTGAAGTCGTCGGTCACAGGCTGCGCCCAGCGAATGCTGACCGAGCGTGGCAAATGGGTATTGGCGCCGAGCGTCCAGGCGCGGGGGCTGCGCTCGCGGCTGGTATCAAAATGGGCGACCTGACAGACCGCATGGACGCCTGCATCGGTGCGGCCAGCACACTGCACCGTAACGGGTTCATCAGCGACGGCCGACAAGGCAGTTTCAACCGCCGCCTGCACTCCGGGACCATCTATCTGCGTTTGCCAGCCACAGAACGGTTCGCCGTCGTATTCGATGCCTACTGCAAACCGCATGTCGCGCCGAGTTCCGCGCGCCAGCGCCAGAGTGGGGAGTTCAGCTGATCTGGGCGAGCAAGCGCCCCGCTTCGTCTTGTTGGTTCACCGAACCTTCTTGCGTGACTTCGACCAGAATGGCGCGGGCCGCCTCGCTTTCACCAAGTTCTATATAGGCTTTGGCCAAATTGAGCTTCGAATCGGCTTCGTCGTCGTCGTGATATCCGGCTCCTTTGTGCCCGTCCTCGTCACGAGCAAGACCGGTTGGCGCCGCGGTCGCATGCTCTCCCGTGCGGTCGGTGGTGAGGTCGAGATCAAGTGATTCCGCATCGCCAGTGTCAAATTCAGGCGCCGAGAGGTCGAACTCCAGATCACCTGCCTCAAGTTGGTCACCCGTGGCATTCAAGGCCGCGATGGAGGCTTCCAATTCAGCCGACAGGTCGCGTAGCGAAGTGTCCAGCTTTGACTCGGGCACCTCCGAGGCGTCATCCAGATAAAGATCCGGCACTGCCGAGGCGTCATCGATCGAGAGATCAAAATCGAGCTCCCCGTCGCTCTCATCAAGCGTCAGAGACTGCAAATCGCTTTCATCCTCGGCCGACGGCGGGCTTACCGATTCGGGCTCAGGCAGGTCAAGATTGAAATCAAGTTCGTCGACTGCCTCACTCCCGGCGCCGGCTTGAGACGTCGTCATGACGACCGTTGACTCATGTGCCTGCTCATTGGCTTCGTCAGCCAGACCCGAGATATCGAAATCAAGCGCGCCGTCATCCTCTTGTACGGCCCCCAAGTCCAGCGGAGAGTTCGTGGCGTCGAGGTCGAAATCGCCCAGATCACCGATATCGAAATCGATTTCGTCGCTGACCGCTTCCGCCGCAGCTGCGCCGAGGCCGCCCCCAGTGGCGGTGCGGGTCAGGCTCTCAGCCTCGGCCTTGCCACTCTCCATCACGTCGAAGACGTCTGCGGTTGAGGTCAAATCGAGTAACTGGCCGTTGTCGACAGACTGGTCGGCAGGCTCCTCACCCGAGATATCAAAAACGTCTTGCGCGTCCGGATCGGTGACACTGCCTGGCGCCAGAAAACCCGCCTGCTCCAGTTTTTCAACCGTCGCGGTGAGGTCCAGAATTTCACCGTCATCCGGCTCCCCGGCGGTCAGATCAAGCATCTCTGGGAACAGCGAATCCGCGGTCGGCGCCGCCTGCGGCTCGCGTTCCATGGGGCTTGCCCCGAAGAGACCCACGTGGGTGGTCTCAATCGGCCCATCGATCTCATTTTGCCCATTGGCATCGGCCGTGATATCCACGATCGCAGCGCTCGCGGCGGCGCTGACAGCGGCAGTTACCGCGCCGGGTGCAAACAATTCCCGCTGGGGCGACATCGCGTCCCACATTGCGACCACGCTGGACCACATGGAGTCCTGTTGGCCAAACTTCTCGCTGAAATCGCGCGCCGCTTGTTCGTAAGCGGGCAGGTTGTTAGCGGAATAGAAAATCTCCAGCAAGCGCAACTGATAGCGGGGCTCACTGGGATATTGCGCAATGACTTTG
>CANFVX010000015.1 GCA_947450495.1 Gammaproteobacteria bacterium | reverse complement strand
GGTTTGATGCCGTTTCACTGGCCAACAATCACTCAAGCGACTACGGACGAGCGGCTTTTTTGCAGACCATTGCGAATCTCGATGCCGCGGGCATCAAGCACTTCGGTGGCGGGCGCGACCTGCGGGCCGCGCATGCCCCGCTGTGGATTGAGGCCAAAGGCCTCCGCGTTGCCGTGCTGGGTTATGACGAATTCAAGCCGCGCGCGTTTGAGGCTGGCCCAGACTGGGCTGGCGTGGCCTGGAGCGAGGACGCGCAGGTCGTGGCGGATATCCGGGCGGCGCGGGCTGCCGGCGCTGATCTGGTGATTCCTTTCATGCACTGGGGCTGGGAACGTGAACCCGAGCCAACGGCCCGCCAGCGCAGCTTGGCGCATCTCATGATTGATGCGGGGGCCGATGTGGTGCTCGGCGCCCATCCTCATATCACCCAAGGCGCCGAGTACTACCGCGGCAAACTGATCGTCTACAGTCTGGGCAATTTTGTGTTCGACAGCTTTACGACCGACGCGACGCGCACCGGTTGGCTGTTACGACTGGGCTTGAACCGACAGGGCATGACCGAGTGGGATACGCGCATTGCCTTCATGGATGAGGAAGGGATTCCGCAAGCTCGCCCCGGCGCTCATAGCCCTTGCGGCAAAGCAGGGGATTCCCACGTGCAAAGCTGCGCTAATCCTTAATCCCGGGTCGCTTGGCGAGCGCCGGGCACGCCGTCCGGATTGAGCTCCAGTTCGCTACAGCAGCGGTTGCGCCCGCCATGTTTGGCGAGATAAAGCGCGCGGTCGGCGCGCTCAAAGACATCGTCGATGGTGTCGGAGGCACGAAACTCGGCAACCCCGATGGAAATCGTCACCGGCACCGGTGAGTTCTTGAAGCGAAATTTGCTGGCGGCCACGCCAGCGCGAAGCTTTTCGCCGGTCACCTTCGCGCCCTCGATAGCGGTCTCGGGCAGGATAATGGCGAACTCTTCGCCCCCCATCCGACACAAGATGTCGCAGTTCCTGATTTGCTGACGCAACAGCGCCGAGACCGACGCCAGCACCTTGTCGCCAGCGGCATGGCCGTATTGGTCGTTGATGCTTTTGAACAAGTCGAGGTCGCACATCGCCAAGGACAGCTGGCCCCCGTAGCGACGCCAGCGCGCATACTCTCGCGCCATCCCTTCGGCATAGCCCAGACGATTAAATACGCCCGTGAGCGGATCCAGCAGCGTGAGAACATGCTGCTCCTCAAGATCGGTGCGCAGGCGTTGAGTTTCGCTTTCCAGTTCGCGCAGACGATTAAGGACAACTTCCATCTGGGCGCTGGCACCCCCGTGGCGGCTCTGCTCGCCCCGGACGAAGTCATCGATACTCGATTCCAGATGATCCAGCTGGTTGATGACAGCGGGTTTCAGGGCGTCCAACTCGACTTGCTCATCAACCAGTTCGCGGATGTCGGTCATTTGCCCAATCACCTGCTCCTGGAGGGCGCCGGCTAAGTTAGCAGCCTCGCTGTGCGTGTCTCCGCTTTGCGATACCTGACCTTTAAACTCCTCAATCCGCCGCGTCAGGACTTTCAGGAATCGCCCCAGTTGGCTCATCTCGCGAATGGAATCACCGCGCGCCTGATCCAGCAGATCGAGCAATGATCGGACCGCGCCGCGAATATCGCTCGGCGTTGTGGCCTTATCGATCTGTTGCTGGAGTCTGGATTTCTCGCTGATAAACGGCGCCGGCAAAGCGAGGTTGTCGAGCAGGTGCTGAAGCTCTTCGCGCGCCAGAGTAAGCGGCGAGCCTTCCGTCTCCACCAACGCATTTTTGTCCGCTATCTGCTCGAAATAGCCCGCGAGCGCGCGCCCCAACTGGCGACTTGTTTCCAATTGCGCCTGACGGGTCTGCGGGCGAGCCAAGCGTTCCCGGTAGCCGGCGACAGTCGGCAGGAGCGTTTCCGGGAGGTGCAACTCATCCAGCAGCGTATTCAGCAGCAGAAGCTCTGATGTCTCAGCGGAGGATTCTTCGCGCCGCGCACTCCGCTGGGCCAGCGTGTTTATGAGGCCGACAAGCTCACTCAGTGCGCGCTCAATCTCCGCCGCGGAACTCGCGTCCCGCAAGCGATTGCGCAGGAAGCGTGTCTGTTCGGCGAACTCGCCGGCGGGCGGGGATTGGTTGAGTAATTCGGCAATTTTCTGGGTCGCTGGCGCCGGCGGCGCTGCGGTCATGCCGCTGGCGAGGACGCTATCTACCAGCCTGTCGAGCAAGCCGGGCAGTGACTCGTCGTTAGGGTCGCGCCTGACCAACGCGCCGACCCGCTTGACCCGTCGGTCTACTTCGGCGCTCCGCCCCTCAAAACCCGCCATTAAGCGGAAGAAGCTGGCTTGTAACTGCTTGATGCGTGAGGCCTCGTCGGCGCTACCTTTTTCAGCCGGGGCAGACTCGGTGGAACTGTTTGAGTTCGTCATACCGATAGTTATCCGACAGTGGCTGCTCTTGGTAGCGGCCGCTAAGCGAGGTGTCGGCCTGAAGCCTTCGTCCTCGCCTGCTGGGGCCTACTTGGCATTTCGTTCTTTAGCAATCAGGAAATCGACAACTTTGAGGATGTCTTCCTGACTCCCGGCCAACGAAGCTGTGATCCGATATTTTCCGTTGACGATGACCGATGGCACGCCGTCGATACCGTAATCGCGGGTTGCCATCATCGCCATCTTGACCTTGCCGTCGACGGTGGGGCTGTCGTAGGCCTCTCGAAATTCGTCAACATTGAAACCGACTTCGCCGGCGAGAGCCAGGATGCTTTCCTCGTCGTAAATCCGGCGCTTGTCGGTGTGGATGGCGTCGAACAGCGGCCTGTGCAGCTTGTCCAGCGCGCCCAACGCCTCAGCCGCGTACATGGCCCGCGCATGTGGCACCCACTGTTGGGCGAACACTGCGGGCATCCGGCGGAATTTGACGTCGGCTGGCTTGGTCTTCAGCCATTCGGCTAGCACGGGTTCAAAGTGGAAGCAGTGCGGGCAGCCGTACCAAAAGAGTTCAACCACTTCGATTGATTTTGGATCGGCCGTGGGAACCGCGGGCGTCACGAGCAGGTAATGCGTGCCTTCCAGATATTTCTCGGGGCCTGCCGCGCTCGCGGTGAGTGGGAGAAGACAGGCTACCAGCAAGAGATACAGAAATTTCTTCATGATTGTCGTCCTCGCCCGAGATTTGCGGATGCGGCTTGGGAGGCCTGTTGAGACCTCCCCGGCGCCTTAGTGCAATCCTTCCAGATAGGCCGCGACCTGTTCAATTTCCTGCGCTGTCAGGCGGCTCGCGATCGTGGCCATAATTGAGGCCTGTCCGGCTGCGCGCTCGCCGTTTTTATACGCTAGCAACTGAGTGGTGGTGTATTTGGCGTGCTGCCCGCGGAGGGATGGCATCTTGGCCGCAGGATTGCCTGCGCCGTTCGGTCCGTGGCAGGCCATACAGGCAGGGACGCCAGAGACCTTATTGCCACCCCGGTAGAGCGCGCCGCCAGGGACCGCGGTTGCCGCGTCAACGCTGCCAATTTTCAGCGTCTGGGAAGAGAAGTAGGCGGCGATGTCAGCCATGTCTTCCGGCGACAGAGGAGCCGCCATGGCGTTCATGTTGACGTTCTTGCGCTGTCCGCTCTTGAAATATTCCAGCTGGGTCACGATGTAATCGGGGTGCTGCCCCGCGAGTTTCGGCCAGTCAGGGTTGACGCTGTTACCGTCCGGGCCGTGGCATGCGCCACAGGCCGCAGCCTTGGTTTTGGCATCCTGAGCATTAGCGCCAAGGGGGGCCGACAGTGCCAGGGAAAAAATCAACATTGCGCGAATTGTTGTACGAAACATCGCCTCTGAACTCCGGTAGATCAAACAGACAGGTATCCAACGACGCTTCGGATAAAGGTCGCGCTTGGACGTCAACCTACTATAGCATCGAACGCCCATCATCGAGACCGTCTGCGTAAGCATCCGGCGTAATTTGAAAAGTGAAAACACCTTACCCGGAACTGGAATATTTTCGCCGCGCGGCTTTTCTCAAAAGCGTAGAGCAACTCAAAGATTTGCCCGCCGACGAAGGTGCTGAGGTTGCCTTCATCGGGCGGTCTAACGTGGGCAAATCCAGCGTTTTGAACGCGCTTTGTGACCATCAGGGTTTAGCCCGCACCAGTCGCACGCCTGGCCGCACTCAGCATTTTGTCGTCTTTGATTTGGGCGGGCCGCGACGGCTTATCGATTTGCCCGGCTTCGGTTATGCGGTGGTCAACAAGTCGATGCGCGCGCATTGGGACGAAATGATCCCGCGCTATCTCGAGGAGAGGGCGTCGCTGGCAGGTTTAGTGCTAATTGCCGATGCGCGCCATCCCTTGAAGTCTGAAGAGCTGGCGCTCATCGAATGGACCGCCAGTGCCTGCGTGCCACAGACCCTGTTGCTCAATAAGGCGGACAAACTGGGCCGGCAGGCGATTGCCCAGGCCGTGCGGGCGGCGCGCGAAAGTGTGGGAGCAAGAGGTGGAGATCCGGCTTCGGTGCACGCTTTTTCAGCGGTCGGCAAGGAAGAGGTTCCGCACCTGCGTGCCATGGTTGATGACTGGCTTATTCGGGCCTTAACAGAAGGCCCCGCGCACGACGGGCCCGAAGGGCAAGGAGAGTAGGGAGAGTAGGGAAACGCGCTCTGTTGGCGTTAGCTCGCCGGGCGAGGAGGCAGTGGCGCCTTGACCCGATCGATGCGGAAGAGCGGAAGCGTTGATTGCAACGCGGAGAGGGAGGCCGAGTAGTAGTCCCGGAGAATGTTCCCCGGGTGCATCTGGAGGACTTGGGCTTAGCCGCCGTACTTGCGGCGGAATTTGTCGACACGACCTGCGGTGTCAACAATCTTTTGCTGGCCGGTGTAGAACGGGTGGCAACCGGAGCAGACGTCAACCGTCAGGGTTTCACCCCGAAGCGTAGACCGGGTCTGAAACGAATTCCCGCAGCTGCAGGTCACGGTGATGTCGCGGTAAGCGGGATGAGTTTCGGCTTTCATTGGCGTGTTCTGGCGCTATCTGTGAGCTTAAGGGGCAGGCAGTCTAAAAGCCGGGTTCAGCTAATTCAAGCGATTCGTCTGTTGCCATTGTTCGCTCAGTGGCGCGGGGCGAAGCGAAGCACCTTCCCGGGGACCTTGCTTGGGCGTTCCGGGCTTGGGCGACTGCCCAGTCGCTGCACGTTATCCAGCAGCCCATCTTCGCCCAACACCTGATGCCACATGAGCTTTGAAATTCTCACACAGGCGCCCATGGGGTTATGCAACTCGCGCAGGCGATCAACCTGCCATTGCAGGCCGCGCAAACGCAGCTGGATGGTCTCGGGTGCGGCGGCAATCAGGCTCTCGATCATCAGGCGTCGGGCCTCCTCAAATGAGGCCGGGTCTTCAGAGGCGAGGCGCACCCATTGTTCGAACTCAAATCCCGGAAAGCTGGCGTCGTCAGTTGGCATGCTAAGCACTGCTTTAGAAGATGGCCTTATCTTGCTGAAAAATTTAGCTTGCGGAAAGTGAGCCAGCGCATCTTTTGCGCAGGGCGCGTCGCGCTACATGAGGCATGATCACAATTTAAGGTCCGCAAAGCGGGTCACGACAGGGGCATGGTCGGACGGTTTTTCCCATCCACGCGGCTCGCGGTCTATCACGCTTGCCACGCAGTTTGCGGCCAGCGCGGTACTCGCGAGACTCAAATCGATGCGTAGGCCAAGGTTGCGGCGAAAGCCTGCGGCGCGATAGTCCCACCACGAAAAGTTGCCCGCGGCCGTCTCAAACATGCGGAAGGTATCGACAAAGCCTAGCCCGAGCAGTTGTTGAATGCGGGCCCGCTCCGGTTCGCTACAGAGAATCTGGTCGCGCCAGGCGACCGGGTCGTGGACATCGCGGTCGTCGGGCGCGACATTGAAATCACCCACGATGAGCAGCTTTTGATTGGCGGCCTGTAGCGTTGGCAGCCATGCAAGGAGGGCATCGAGCCAGGCGAGCTTGTAGGCATATTTTTCGGAGCCAACGGCCGAGCCATTCGGCACGTAGAGGTTGAGCACAAACAAGTCCTGAAACCGCACGCCCAGCACGCGCTTTTGCTCGTCCGTAAAGCCGGGAATGCCGGTCACGACCTCTTGCGGCGCCTCACGGCTCAGTATCGCCACCCCGTTGTAGGACGGCTGACCGCTAATTTCGGCGTGATAGCCGAGGGTCGACAGGGTCTCGAAAGGAAAACCGGCGTCAACGGTTTTGGTTTCTTGCAAGGCAACGACGTCCGGGCGGGCGCTCTCGCACCAGTTCACCAGATGGTCGAGACGGGCTTTGATGGAATTGACGTTCCAACTCGCGACCGTCAACACGGAGTTACAGCCTGAAGCCGCCGTGGCGGCGACGATTGAGATAGTCCATACAAAACATTCCTGCGCCAAAGGACAAACAAATCAGCACCAGACAGCCCAGCACTGCCCATGGCGACGTGAGGCTGGCGGCGCCCTGGATGCGGCCGAGCGCGGTGTCGGAGGCAAGCTGGGCTTCGAGTTCGGTAGTGCGCTGGCGCAGCGCGTCAGTCGTTGCTTCAAGTTCGAGGTTGGCCTTGCGCAGTTCGCCCGTCACCGACCCATCCGGGGCGTCGCCACGAGATTTCAGTTGCCGCTCAAGCTCTGAGCCTTTCAGCTTGAGGGACGACAGCTGGCTTTTGAGTTCGGTGTTTTCGTTGGTCAGGGTGTTCACCTGCGCCGGGTTCGGCGGGCTGCCGCCGACCGCCTGTTTGACTTCCATCTGCTTGATGCGCTCCAGCAGCATCTGACGTTCCTGCCGGGCTTCGGCCAGCTGATTAACCGCCGGAGATTCTTTCATCAGATAGGCCGTGTCCACCCAGCCTTCCACGCCTTCGGTGTCCTTCACGCGTGCCACTTGCGGCGTGCGTTCCAGTACCTCCAGCTGGCTGCCGGTAGGCAGCACCTTGATGATGGCGCTATTGAGGTCGCGGTCGCGGTGAACACCTACCAGCAGCTTGTCGATGACAAAAGCGTAATCGCTGGCGCCGACGGCGAGTGGCGTCAGGGCCAGCGTCAGGGCAATTGTTCGCAGGCGCAGCATGGTCGGTTTTTATCCCGAATCAGGACGTGAGTCCAGAATGCCGCAGTAAGGCATCCGGGGCGGGATCGCGTCCCCTGAAGCGCTTGAATAACACCATGGCATCGGTGGCGCCGCCCGCCTCCAGAATGTGCGTCATGAAATCGCGGCCGGCCTGCGGGCTGAACACGCCTTCCTCTTCAAAGCGGCTGAAGGCATCCGCCGCGAGCACTTCTGCCCACTTGTAGCTGTAGTAGCCAGCGGCATAGCCGCCGCCAAAAATGTGGGTGAAGCTGTGCTGGAAGCGATTCCACGCCGGTGGCACCAGCACTGCGACTTCGCGCCGCACCTCGTCCAGCACCGCTTGCACCACGAGCCCCTGCGGTGATCGGGCGTGGAGCAGGAAATCAAACAGGGCAAATTCGAGCTGGCGGAGCATTTTCATGCCGGCCTGAAAGTTCTTGGCGGCCAGCACGCGGTCGAACAAGTCTTTGGGCAAGGGCTCGCCGGTTTCGTGATGAGCGCTCAACTCGGCCAGCGCCTCTTCTTCCCAGCACCAGTTTTCCAGGAACTGACTCGGCAACTCAACCGCGTCCCAGGCCACGCCGTTGATCCCCGATACCGCCGCCTCGTTGATTTGCGTCAACAGATGGTGGAGGCCGTGGCCAAATTCATGAAACAGCGTGATGACTTCGTCGTGGGTCAGCAGGGACGATTGACCCGCCACCGGCGGCGTGAAATTGCAGGTCAGAAACGCCACCGGCGTCTGGATACCCTCGCTGGTCTGACGCCGCACCAGACACTCGTCCATCCAGGCACCGCCGCGCTTGCCGGCGCGGGCAAAGAGGTCGAGATAGAACAAGCCCCGGAGCGCGCCGTTCGCGTCGAAAATGCCATGGCAGAGGACGTCCGGATGCCACAGATCGACGCCCGTCACCGTTTCGATGCGCAGGCCAAAGAGTCGACCCACGATGGTAAACAGCCCGTTGAGCACCCGCCGCACCGGGAAATAGGGCCTTAGCGCTTCTTGCGAGACATCAAATGCCTGTTGGCGGAGACGTTCCGATGCGAAGGCCGCGTCCCAGGCTTCCAGCGGGGAGATACCCAATTGTTCTCGGGCAAACGCCTCTAGCTCGCGCTTTTCCTGTGCCGCCTGCGCTTGGGTGCGCGCCGCCAGTGCTTTCAGAAAGCTCACCACCGCTTCGGTTGAAGGGGCCATCTTGGTGGCTAGCGAGTATTCCGCGTAGTTGGCAAAGCCCAGCAGCCCCGCCAGTTCATGGCGCAGCGCGAGCATTTCGTCGATCCGCGGACCGTTGTCGAACTGTCCGGCATGCGGTCCTTGTTCAGAGGCTCGTGTCGTGTAGGCCGCATACAGTTCGGCGCGGAGTGCGCGATCTTCGGCGTAAAGCATGGCCGCCTGATAGCAGGGCAGATCGAGCGTCAGCACCCAGCCAGCGCGCTGTTGGTCGGCGGCGTTCTGCGCGGCGAGATGAATGAGGTGGGGCGGCAAACCCCGCAAGCGCTCAAGGTCCTCGGTGTGCCAGGACCACGCCCGGGTCGCGTCCAGCACGTGCTGTTCAAACGAAGTCCCGAGCTGATTGAGTCGCTGTTGGACTTCGAGAAAGCGCGCGCGCTGCTCCCCATCCAGCGCGATCCCGCCGAGCCTGAAATCGCGTAGCGCGTGCTTCACCACTTGCTGTTGTGAAGGCGAGAGCTGGGCGAAGGACTCGGCGTCGTGCAGGCGCTGGAAGGCGGCCTTGAGACCATCGTGCTGAAGTTGCGCCGAGCTGTAGCGAATGACCTCGGGCAGCACGCTGTTGTAGGCGCTGCGCAGGGCGTCGCTATCGGCCACGCTGTGCAAGTGCCGAATCGGCGACCACGCGCGACTCAGACGGTCGTTCAGCGCCTCCAGCGGTGCGCAGAGTCCCTCCCAACCAACAGACTCGTCGCTCGCAATGAGCGCTTCCAGTGCTGTTTCGTTGGTTTTGAGCAGCTCGCCAATGCTGGCGGCGATGCTGGCGGGGTCGATGGAGGAGAAGCTTGGCAGTCGCGCACGCGCGGCCTGCAGGTGTGAAACGGGATCCATGGCGGGTCGTCGTCCAAAATCCACAAGGCCCATGAATGTATCACGGGTGAGAGGCCCTACCGCAGGCGACTGAGCAGTGAAAAGGCCAGACCCACGCCGCAACAAAAGGCGATGACCAGCGACACGAAGGCCATGAGGGTCTGCTTACGGCGCAGCTTTTCTTCGGTCACTGCGGAGAGGATAAAAGGCCGTCCAGAGGCTTTGGGCTTGGAGAGCAGATCGACACTCGGCGCCAGTGCAGCACTTTGCCCAGTCTGGGCGGCTTCGGCCTGCGCGGCCCGGCGGGCTTCCTCCCACTCCTCCATGTCGATCTGGCCGTCGTTATTGCGGTCGAAACGGGCCAGCAGACTGGCGCGATCGCTTTTCCATTCCCGGAGAATCTGGGCGACATCGACGCTGGCAACGCCGGGGGCTGCGCCGCCAAAAGTCACCAGATGGCCGAGCGCCAGCAGCTCGCTGCCGGCCTCAATCCGTTCTTCGCTGTAGCGGTAACGCTTGCCGCCCACCCAGCCAAACAGGCCCGCCTGCGCCGGCGGTTCGCGCCAAGGCATGCGCTCATTGCCATACCAAACGCGCTTGCTGGAAGGCGTGACCTCGGCGCCTTCGGGATCAATCCCGCAGACCCCGTCGCCATCGTCCAGCTTGAAGATGTCATCGCTGGTCCCGCTCTCAAGGGTGCGCCATTCGTTCCTGTCGGCGTTATTGCTCGACCGTTCTTCCACCCGATAGCGATACCAGCAGCAGGGTTGTTGTGTCAGTGGCGCGATGATGGGTTCGCCCGCAAAGACCCCTGCCACCCCGGCCAGCTCCACAAAGCCCTGTGGGGCTGAGCGGATGCGGGAGGTTGGGGTGTCTTCGATCAAGCGTTTTCTGGCCGTCGTCGCATAGGCGATGCGGCCAGCGCCGAGCATCAGGAGGCTCGCGCCGGCAATGCCCCACCAAAATTTATCCGCTGGCGCGGCGGCAATGGCGCGCGTTAATTGCTCGAGCAACATGACCCGGAAACTTAGTTGAAGAGCTGCCTAAGGTCAGGATTGCTGGTTTCTTCCAGACTGAATTCCAGCAACTGCCGGGGACCAAAGGCCAACAGCCGCGCGATGATGAGGTCGGGGAATTCTTCGATGCGGATATTGTTCAGGTTGACCGACTCGTTATAGAGCTCGCGCCGGTCCGCGATGGCGTTCTCGATTTGCGAAATGCGGTCGCGGAGATGGCTGAACTGCTCGTCGGCCTTCAGCGCAGGATATTGTTCGGAGAGCGCAAAGAGATTGCCAAGGCCCTGTCGCAGCGCGCCCTCGGCCATCCCGAGTTGACCGAGATCGGTGCGCTCGCGGGCCGCAAACACCGCTGAGCGTGCGGCGGTGACCCGCTCCAGCGTGTCTTTTTCATGGGCCATGTATTGCCGGCACACTTCCACCAGCTTCGGCAGTTCGTCGTGCCGTTGCTTGAGCAGCACATCGATATTCGACCAGGCTTTGGCCACGCTGTGCTTGAGGTTCACCAGACCGTTGTAAATCAACACGGCATACGCCAGTGCCACCACGCAGACTGCCAGCACAATGATGAGTCCGATGCTCATAGAACAACCTCGCTTTGATGGGTGTAGACCAAGGATAACCAAGGTAGCGACGCCAGAGGGCTCCGCTTAAATACCCGCTTTAATCGGCCGCCAGCGTGAGGGGGACAAAGCTGGATCCATTGAAGAGGAAACCGGCGAGTAACGGGGCGTCGGCCGTTTGCAGGGAGACGATGAGATACGCCACGCCGGGATAGGCCGCCTCCGCCAGGTCGCGCGCCGAGGGCGCGGCCGGACTCATGGGATGCGAATGATAGATGCCGACCAGCACTTCCTGTCTGGCTTCCATCTCACGAAACGCCGCGAACATCTCGCGCGGGTCCATGGCGAACGCGATGGCCGGCGCCGGGTCGAGGTTGGTGATGCGATAGAGGCTGATAGCCCGACCCGCTTGCCCGCCGAGCAAGCCGCAGGTCTCCAGCGACGGACTTTCCTGCACATGCCTGAGGAGTGCTGCCCGCAGCGCGGCGGGCAGGATCAGCCGGTCGGTGACGGCCCACATACCGGGCAGTGCGGATCGCGCCGGAAGCGCATGCTGTTCCATTCCATCCGCAGGCCATCCAGCAAGAGCAGACGCCCCTGCAGGGGCTCGCCGATGTGGGCCAGCACCTTGAGGGTTTCCAGCGCCTGCACGCTGCCGACGATGCCGAGCAGCGGCGCGACCACGCCGGTCTGGGTGCAGGTTTCGGCCATGCCCGGACCGTCGTCGTACAGGCAGCGATAGCAGGGACTCTCGCCCTGGCCGGGGAAATACACGCTGATCTGACCTTCAAAGCGAATCGCCGCACCTGAGACCAGCGGTTTCTGCTGGCGATAACAGGCCGCGTTGAGTCCAAACCGGGTGGGGAAGTTGTCGGTACAGTCGACCACGCAATCAACGCCGGCGATCAGCGCATCGAGCGCGTCGCCTTCCAACACCTGCGCGACCGTCTCGATGGTGACTTCGGGGTTGAGCGCGAGTAGATGATCGCGGGCGGATTCCACTTTGGGTCGCCCCAAATCGGCCGTGGCGTGGACGATCTGGCGTTGCAGATTCGACAGCTCCACCTGATCGAAATCGATCAGCACCAGCCGCCCGACGCCGGCGGCGGCCAGATACAGCGCTACCGGTGAGCCCAGCCCGCCCAGCCCGAAGATCGCCACCGAGGCGTCGACCAGACGCTGCTGGCCGCTGATATCGATCTCCGGCAGCAGAATTTGCCGGCTGTAGCGCAGGAGGCGTTTCTCGTCCATCAGCGGAGTATGTCGGAAGCTTTGGGTGGCTGTAAGCCTGCCGGATGACGGCCTTGGGTCACGCGTTCGTGGCCCGCTAAATCGCGCAGGGTGGCGATGGCGTCGAAGCCCGCCGTGCGGAGCAATTCGCGGACCGCCGGTCCTTGCGTCGCGCCGTGTTCCAGCGCCAACCAGCCACCCGGTTGAAGATGGAGGGGAGCAGTTCGGGCAATCGCCGCGAGTTCGTCCAGTCCCGCCGGGCCCGCCGCCAGCGCTTGGCGCGGCTCGAAGCGCAGTGCGCCGTCGGCCCGCAGGCCGGGGTCCGCGTCTTCGAGATACGGCGGATTCGACACGATCAGGGCGGCACAAGCGGGTGCCAGCGCCTCCAGCCAGCGTCCCTGCACGAGTAAAACGCGTTCGTCCGCATAGCGGCCAATGTTCAGGGCGGCGACGCGCAGTGCGGCGGCGGATCTTTCCACCGCTATCACCGGCCGCCCGCCCAGTTCGCTGGCGAGCGCAATAGCCACCGCGCCGCTGCCGGTGCCGAGATCCACCACCGCGCCGAGGGGCGCCTCGGCCAGCAGCGCGAGCCCGGTCTCGACGAGGAGTTCGGTATCGGGGCGGGGCACCAGCACGTGCTCGTCGACCATCAGTGCCAGCGACCAGAACTCGCGTCGGCCCAGCAGTTGGGCCACCGGCCGCCCCTCGCGCCAGTCGGCCAGCAGCGCCTTGAAGCGCGCCTCCTGCTCGATGTTCACGAGCATTGAACGCTCGCGGATAAGTCCGGCCCGATTAAGCCCCAGCACTTCGCCCAGCAAGAGTTCCAGATCGAGCCGGGCCTCGGGCCCGAATTCGGCCAGCGCGGTCTGTAGCAGCGCGCCGAGCGTCGGCCCGGTCTCAGGCATCGGTGCCCAGCGTGGCCATCAGATCTGCCTGATGCTCGCTCACCAGCGGCTGGACGATGAGGTTGAGCTCGCCTTCCATCACGCCGTCCAGTTTGTAGACGGTGAGATTGATGCGATGGTCGGTCACCCGACCCTGCGGGTAGTTATAGGTGCGGATGCGCTCGGAGCGATCGCCCGAACCCACCAGCTGGCGTCGGGTCTGGGCTTGTTCTGAGCTTTGTTTATCGCGTTCGCTTTGCAGGAGCCTGGATTTCAACAGGCTGAGCGCACGCGAGCGGTTCTTGTGCTGGGAGCGCTCATCCTGACATTCCACCACCACGCCCGTTGGCAGATGCGTGATGCGAATGGCCGAATCGGTCTTGTTAACGTGCTGACCCCCCGCTCCGGACGCGCGATAGGTATCAATGCGGAGGTCGGCGGGGTTGATCTCGTAGTCGGTGATTTCATCCGCCTCCGGCAGGATGGCCACCGTGCAGGCCGAGGTATGAATCCGGCCCTGAGACTCGGTGGCCGGCACGCGCTGCACGCGGTGCGCGCCGGACTCGAACTTGAGCAGGGAATACGCGCCGTGGCCGATGACCCGCGCAATCACTTCCTTGTAGCCGCCGAGTTCGCTGTCGCTCGCGCTCAGAATTTCGACCTGCCAGCCCTGGGTTTCAGCGTATTTGCCGTACATGCGGAATAAGTCGGCGGCAAACAGCGCCGCCTCGTCGCCGCCGGTGCCGGCGCGGATTTCAAGAAAGATGTTGGCGTCGTCCGCCGGGTCGCGCGGCAGCAGCAGGATGTTGATGCGCTGTTCCAGCGCGTCGATCTGTTCGCGGGTGCTGGCCACTTCCTCGTTCGCCATCGCGCGGAGATCGGGGTCGGCATCGTCCTGCATGGCCTGCGCCTGCGCCAGCGCACTTTCGGCCTGACGGTATTCGGCAAAGGTCGTCACCAAGGGGTCAATTTCGGCGCGTTCGCGGGACAGCGCCCGAAAGCGATCCTGCACCCCGATGATTTCGGGGGAGGCGAGCAGGCCATCAATTTCTTCTCTGCGTTCGCCCAGTTGTTCCAGCCGTCGCAGCAGTGAATCTTTCATGTGGAGTCCCCGGGCTCACCGAGGCCCAATAGTTCGCGCGCGGCACTCACCAGTTCGCTGCGGCCTTCGACGCTGGCCTCGCGAATGCGGGCGGTCGGTTGATGGATAAGACGATTGGTCAGGCCGGCGGCCAGCGTCTGGAGCACGTCGTCGGCGGCGTCGCCGGCGGCCAGGCGCCGCCGTGCCTTCTCCAGAAGTTCATCGCGGATGGATTCGGCCTGACGCCGATAGCTGATGATGGTCTCGTTGGCATCCAGCGATTGCAGCCAGTCCTGAAACCCTTGCGCGTGCTGGGTCACGATGTCTTCGGCCTGCGCCGCAGCGGCGGCGCGCAGCTCAAGGTTTTCGGTGATGACGTTGTTCAGGTCGTCCACCGTGTAGAGATAGACATCGTCCAGCGTGCCGACGCTGGCCTCAACGTCGCGCGGGACCGCCAGATCGACGAAAAACATCGGGGCGAAGCGCCGGGCCTTGGCAGCCGCTTGCACCGCCTCGCGGGTAATGATGGGCAGCCGGCTGGCGGTGGAGGTCACCACGATATCCGCTGCCGGCAGGTGCTGCCCGAGTTCAGTGAACGGCACCACCGAGGCGTTGACTTCCCGCGCCAGTTCCTCGGCCCGGGCCTGCGTGCGGTTGGCGATGATAAGCCGCCCGATGCCCTGGCCCTTAAGGTGCGCGGCGACCAGCCCGATGGTGTCGCCCGCGCCTATCAGCAGCGCGGTCTTGGTTTTCAGGTCGCCGTGAATCTGTTTGGCGAGGCGGACGGCGGCGTAGGCCACCGACACCGGCGTTTGCCCGATGGCCGTTTCGGTGCGGACTTTTTTCGCCACCGAAAACGCGTACTGCATGAGCTTGCCGAGGGTTTTGCCCACCGCGTTGCCCGTCACCGAGCTTTGGTAGGCCTGTTTGAGCTGCCCCAGAATCTGTGGCTCGCCCAACACCATGGAATCGAGCCCGCAGGCCACGCGTAGCGCATGGCGCACCGCGTGTTCATCTTCCAGCGTGTAGAAGTGCCCGCTGACGGTGGCGGCGTCGAGGGATTTGAAGCGCACCAGCCAGTCCGCCATGGTGGCTTCGGAGAGGTCGTCGCCAGAGAGATAGAACTCGGTGCGGTTGCAGGTGGAGAGAATGACCGCCTCGCGGGTGCCGCCCGTTTCCAGTGCGCCCGCCAGCGCAGCGGGGAGTTGCTCCGCATCAAGGGCCACCTGCTCGCGCACTTCGATCGGCGCAGTGCGGTGATTAACGCCAAAAACAAGAATGGCCATGCGCGTGCTAGGGTGACACCTGAGGTGCGGAATCGGGTGGCGTGCGCGAATGGATGCGCACCGGGCCGATGCCGCCGGGCTGAACAGAAGGATTTCGAGTCATTTATAGTTTAACCATGAATCCCCGCGCCGTAGTGCCCAGCCGCGATCCAATCTGGCTCTCCCGGTTCATCCGGCGCAGTGCGGTGGCGCGCTGCCGAATGTTGCTCATCGCCTCCTTGACGCTCGGCGGGTGCAATCTGGCCACGTTACGCGGTGCGGATCAGACCACGGTGGGGCAGACGGAACTGTTTCGGTCCGAAGCGGAGAGCACCCCGATCAGGCAGGACGCCCCGTCCGATCTCAAGCTCGACGACGACCCGGTCTACAAACTATTGGTGGCCGAATTTGCCGGCAAACGCGACCAGCTGCCGCTGGCCGTTAAACAATATGTAGACCTTGCCCACAGCACGCGCGACCCCGACATCGCCGAGCGCGCCACGCGCATCGCGCTGTTTGCCGAAGACAATACCGCCGCGCTCGCCTGCGCGAAGCTGTGGGTGTCGCTCGCGCCCACCAGCCTCGACGCCCGCCAGTTGCTGGCCGCGAGCCTCATTCGCCACGGCGAGGCTGATGCCGCCTTCGAACATCTCAAGTACGTGCTCGACAAGGACCGCAGCAGCGACAGCAACCGCTTTCACGCCATCGCGAGCCTGCTGGGACACGAAGAAGACGCTCGCACCGCCCTGAGCGTGATGGAGTCCCTGGCGGCGACCCGGCCCAAGGACACGGACGCCCAGATTGCCTTCGCCCTGCTCGCCATGCGGGCGGACGACGTGCCCCGCGCGGAAAAAGCCATGAACAAGCTGGTGGGAGCGGTCGAGATCAAAGCCAACCTCGCGCTGGCCTATGTGGCGATGCTCCAGAAAGCCGGAAAGTCTCCCGAGGCCCTGGGCTTTCTTGAGCGCGCCCTCGACCGCAGCCCCGATGACTTTGGTCTGCGCCTGCTCTACGCGCGCCTGTTGGCCGATGGCCGCCGCTATGAAGACGCGCGCGTTCAGTTCACGCGGCTCGACAAGCTATCGCCCGCCAATGGCGATGTGCTCTACGCGCTCGGCCTGCTCAATCTGCAGGCCGGCAAGGTGGACTTGGCGGAGCGGAATTTCCTAAGCCTCGTCAAAACCGAAGATCGCCGCAGCGACGCCTCTTTCTATCTCGGGCAGATAGAGGAATCCCGGGGCAAAACCGAAGCCGCGCTGGCCTATTACAAGGCGGTCAGCAACAGCCCTAGCGCCTTTCCGGCGAAGCTGCGCATGGCCGCGCTGCTGGCGAACAACAATCGGCTGGATGACGCCCGTGCGCTCCTCGCCGCAAGCAAGCCGGCCGACGCCGGTGAGCGGACCCAGTTGAGTCTGACCGAGGCCGAGATCCTTACCCAGCATGAGCGCTTTGAAGAGGCGATGGCGGTCTACGATCGGGCGCTGAACGGCATTTACGACATGCCCCTGCTCTACAACCGCGCGATGCTGGCCGAGCGCATGGGCAAGCTCGAGTTGCTCGAGCAAGACCTTAAAACCATCATCGAGCGCGAACCGGACAACCAGCAGGCGCTGAACGCCCTCGGCTTTACGCTCGCCGACCGCACCACCCGCTATGAAGAGGCCCGGGGCTACATCGAGCGGGCGCTAAAGGTCGGGCCGCGCGATTTCTACGTGCTCGACAGCATGGGCTGGGTCTTGTTCAAGCTCGGCAAGGTTTCGGAATCGCTGACCTGGTTTGAACAGGCGCAGCGCCTGCGCGACGACCCCGAAGTCGCGGCCCATCTGGGCGAAGCCCTGTGGACGCTGGGGCGCCAGCGCGAAGCGCGCGCGGTGTGGGACGCGGCGCTGCGCAAGCATCCCAAGGAGCCCAAGCTGATGGCGACGGTCAAGCGTCTGGCACCCTGATGCGCGGTATCTCGTTGGCGCTGCTCTGCGCCTTGCTGAGTGGCTGCGCCTGGTTCCGGCCGGCGCCCGTTTCGCCGCCGCTCACCGATAAGGCCAAGGCTTGGGCACAGCATCAGGCCGCCATCGTGGCGTTGGAGTCCTTCCAGATTGAAGGGCGCGTGGCGATCAAGCGCGGTACCGAAGGGGGGAGCGTCAAGTTGCGCTGGCAGCAGCGCGGGCTCGCAACCGATCTGCGCCTGATGGCGCCGCTGGCGCAGGGCTCGTTTCATCTCGAGCGCAACGCCGACGGTGTGGCGCTCACCGGCCCCGACGGCCAGCGGCATACGGCGGCCGATCTCGAAGCCCTGATGCAAAGCCATCTCCAGTGGTCCTTTCCGGTGGAAGGCGCGCGCTACTGGGTGCGTGGCGTCCCCGATCCAAAAGCCAAAATTGACCAGCTGACACTGGACGCCGCCGGCCACCTCACTGCCCTTGCGCAATCTGGCTGGCAGATCAGCGTGCTGACCTATCGCGAAGCGGCGGGCTACCAGCTGCCCGCCAAGCTGCTGCTGGTGGCGGGCAACGTGCAACTCCGGCTGGTCATCGATCAATGGGAACTGAGTCGCTCATGAACACAATCGCGTGGCCGGCACCGGCCAAAATTAATCTTTTCCTGCACATCACCGGGCGCCGGCCCGATGGCTATCACCTGCTGCAAACCCATTTCCAGTTCCTCGACTATGGCGATGAAGTCCACCTTGAGGTCCGCGACGATGGCCTCATCACCCGCGAGAGCGAATTGGCCGGCGTGCCGCCCGAGCAGGATTTGGTAGTGCGCGCCGCGCAAGCGCTGAAACTCGCGAGCGGCAGCCCGCTGGGGGCCGCGATTCGCGTCACCAAGCGCATTCCCATGGGCGGCGGGCTGGGCGGCGGGAGCTCCAACGCCGCCACCGTGCTGTGCGCGCTCGACCATTTGTGGCAGACCCGGCTGGGAGTGGATCGCTTGGCCGGGATCGGTTTGGCGCTCGGGGCGGATGTGCCGGTTTTCGTGCGCGGGCAGGCCGCTTGGGCCGAAGGGGTGGGCGAGCATCTCACGCCGCTGGACGCCGAGGAGGGCTGGTCGCTGGTGATTCATCCGGGCTGCGAGGTGCCAACCGGCAAAATCTTCGGCGATCCTCAATTGACACGTCATACTCCCCCCATCAAAATCCCTGACCTTTCGTCTATCCGCACCCACAACGATTGCGAACCGGTCACTCGCCGGCTCTTTCCTGTGGTGGACGAAGCGCTGGGTTGGTTGGAGCAATTCGCGCCAGCCCGGATGAGCGGCACCGGGGCCTGCATCTTTGCGAACTTCCCGTCGCAGAGCGCGGCTACAGAGACCGGTCAGCGCGTTCCCCACGGCTGGCAATGGTTTGTAGCCAGACGCATCAACCGGTCGCCCCTGCTGACCCGGCTCGCCGGCGCGGCGTAGACAGTCACTGAATATTGGGGAGTCGCCAAGTGGTAAGGCACCGGGTTTTGATCTCGGCATTCCCAGGTTCGAATCCTGGCTCCCCAGCCAATTTTGATTGAAGGCACTAGCGGACATGATTCCCAGCCGGTCGGCGATGATGCTGTTTTCGGGCAACTCCAATCCGGCGTTGGCCCGGTCTATAGCAGCACACCTGCAAATCCCCCTCGGCAAAGCGACGGTGAGTCGCTTCAGCGATGGCGAAGTGCAGGTCGAGATTGCGGAAAACGTCCGCGCTCGCGATGTCTTCGTTATCCAGTCCATTTGCGCGCCGACCAACGACAACCTGATGGAACTGATGGTGCTGATCGACGCCCTGCGTCGCGCTTCCGCCGCCAGCATCACCGCCGTGTTGCCGTATCTCGGCTATTCGCGTCAGGACCGCCGTCCGCGCTCGGCGCGCGTGCCGATCACCGCCAAGGTGGTCGCCAATATGATCACCACCGTCGGCACCGATCGCGTGCTCACGGTTGATCTCCACGCCGACCAAATCCAGGGCTTCTACGACATCCCCATGGATAACGTGTACGCCTCCCCGGTATTACTCGGCGACATCTGGAAACATGAATATCGAAATTTGATGGTGGTCTCGCCCGACGTGGGCGGCGTAGTGCGTGCTCGCGCGGTCGCCCGCCGGCTCGATAACGCCGACCTCGCCATCATCGACAAGCGTCGTCCGCGCGCCAACGAAGCGGAAATCATGAACATTATTGGCGACGTCTCGGGTCGCTCCTGCGTGCTGGTCGACGACATGGTCGACACCGCCGGCACCCTGTGTGCGGCGGCCAAGGCGCTGAAGGCCCGTGGCGCCACGTCGGTCGCCGCCTACTGCACGCACGCGGTGCTGTCGGGCAAGGCGCTCCACAATATCAACAACTCCGAGCTCGACGAGCTCGTGGTGACCGACACCATCCCGCTGACCGAGGCGGCGATGGCTTCCGGCCGCATACGGCAGCTGTCCGTGGCCGGTTTGCTCGGGGAAAGTATCAATCGGATGAGTCTGGGCCAGTCACTGAGCTCCATGTTTATCGATTGACGACAACGGTGCGTGCACCCTGGTCGCGGGCGGCACACACCGGCATTTATCTACTTCAGGAGAATAACTATGTCCCATAAATTTGAGGTCTCGGCCGAGCCGCGTACCGTGCAGGGCAAGAGTGCGAGCCGCCGCCTGCGTCGTGACGGCAAGGTGCCGGCCATTCTTTACGGTGCGGGCGAAGAGTCCGTGTCGCTGCAGATCAATCACAACCATCTGATGTTGCAGTCCGACCACGAGTCGTTCTATTCCACCATCATCACCCTCAAGGTGGACGGCAGCGCCGACCAGCAGGTGGTGATTAAGGACATGCAGCGTCATCCGGTGCGCCCGGTCATCCTCCATGCCGACTTCCTGCGCATCAAGGAAACCGACAAACTCGTGCTGCGCATTCCGGTGCACTTCATCCACGAAGACACCTGCCCGGCCGTGAAGTCCGGCGGCGGCACCATTGTCCACTACCTGAACAGTGTGGAAGTGACCTGTCTGCCGAAGGATCTGCCGGAGTACGTCACGGTTGACATGAACACCGTGGGCCTTGGCCAGACGCTGCACATCGGCGAACTGCCCCTGCCGGAAGGTGTGGCGGTGTACGCCCTCACCCGCGGTGGCGATCCGATGCTGCCGGTGGTGTTTATCGAGGCGCCGCGCATCGTGGAAGAAGCCCCGGTGGTTGCCGCCAAGGGCAAGAAGGGCGCGGCCAAGCCGGCCGCCAAGAAGTAATCTGGCGAATGACCGCCGTCAGGCGCGAAAGCCTGATGGCGGTTCAAGCGTAGGCCTCTGATGGCGGGCGAAATCGACCTCATCGTAGGGCTCGGCAATCCGGGGTCGCAGTATGCGCGAACCCGGCACAACGTTGGGTTCTGGTTGCTGGACCAACTGGCGGCCAGCGGCGCAGACCTCCGGGTGGAGTCCAAATTTCAGGCCGAAGTCGGCACCCTCAAATTCGGGGGGCGGCGGGTGGCGCTACTGAAACCCACCACCTACATGAATCTCAGCGGTCAGGCCGTCGGCGCCTATGCCCGCTACTACAAAATTCAACCCGCTGCCATTTTGGTCGTGCATGATGAACTCGATCTCGCCCCGGGCACGGTGCGCCTGAAGCGCGGCGGCGGTCACGGCGGGCACAATGGATTGCGCGATATCACGGCCCAGATCGGCACCGAGTTTCTGCGCCTGCGGCTAGGCATTGGCCACCCGGGGAGCGCCGACAAGGTCGTGGAGTATGTGCTTGGCAATCCGCCGACCGACGACCGCCTCGCCATTGAAGACGCGATCAGCCGCGGGCTGCTCGTAATGCCCGAAATCGTCGCGGGCCAGACAGACAAAATCATGAACCAGCTCAATCGCCGCGCCGGCGACACAGGAAAGCACTAGCCATGGGTTTCAAATGCGGCATCGTTGGTCTCCCCAACGTGGGTAAATCCTCCCTTTTCAACGCGCTGACGCAGTCCGCGATCGCGGCGGAAAATTATCCCTTCTGCACCATCGACCCCAACGTCGGGCTGGTGCCGATGCCAGATCCCCGGCTGGACGCCATTGCCAGTCTGATTAAACCCAAGGTCACCGTGCCCACTTCCATGGAGTTCGTGGACATTGCCGGGCTGGTCGCCGGGGCGAGCAAGGGCGAAGGTCTGGGCAACCAGTTCCTCGCCCACATTCGCGAAACGCAGGCGATTGCGCATGTGGTGCGCTGCTTCGAGAACGACAACATCATCCACGTGAACGGCAAGGTCGACCCGCTGGCGGATATCGAAGTCATTGAAACCGAACTCGCGCTGGCCGATTTGGACAGCGCCACCCGTGCGCTCGATCGCGCCGCCAAACAGGCCAAATCCGGCGACAAGGAATTGAAAGCCCGCGTCACCGCGCTGGAAGAAGTGAAGGTCGGGCTCGATCAGGTCATTCCCATTCGCGCGCAGGGTTTAAGTGCAGCCGCGCTGGAGGCCATCAAGCCGCTGGCGCTCCTCACCGCCAAACCCGTGCTGTTTGTGGCGAACGTGGATGAAGACAATGTAGGCGGCAACGCGCTGTCGGCCCGCGTCGCGGAATTCGCGGCGAAACAGGGCGCCGAATGCGTGGTGATTTGCGCGCAGCTCGAAGCCGAACTCGCGGTGCTCGGCAACGAAGAACGCGCGCAGTTCCTGACCGAAATGGGTCTGGAGGAGCCGGGTCTCAACCGCTTCATCCGCGCCGGCTACAAACTGCTGGGCCTCGCCACCTATTTCACCGCCGGCCCCAAAGAATGCCGCGCTTGGACGATTCCCATCGGCGCCACCGCGCCGCAGGCGGCCAGCGTCATCCATACCGACTTCGAGCGCGGCTTCATTCGCGCCGAAGTCATCGCCTATGAAGACTACATCGCCGGCAAAGGCGAAGCCGGCGCGCAGGCCGCTGGCAAGCTGCGGCTGGAAGGCAAGGAATACATCGTGCGGGATGGGGACGTGATGCATTTCAGGTTCAACGTGTGAGGGAGTCGAAAGTGGATCTGGACGCTGGTGAGAATCACGTGCGTGATGACTGCTTCCGCTGACGGTCACCTTCGATGCTGGACGCCCTGACCGCCACCCGCTTCGATCGCCCCATGAATCGTGGCCGCACGAGCCCGCTGCTGCTCGAAGGCGAAACCGATGTCGGTTCAACGGTGGAAGTCGTCGCCAAGTTCACCAGTCCACAGCTATCCGTTGAGGGCCTAATCCGCGAAGCCTTCGGCGCGATGCTCGGCGCCGATCTTGGCCTGCCGGTGCCCGCTTGCTACTGCGTGGAAGTTACAACGGGGTTCATTGCGAGCGTGGCGGGCTCGCATTCGGAGGTGGCCGCTGCACTTACTCAGGCGGTCCCGATAGGGTTCGGCTCGGCCAAGCTGCCACCGGGCTTTGCCGCTTGGATGCCGCAGCGCAGCCTCCCGGAGGCAATGCGCCGGGTCGCCGCCGAGATCTACGCTTTCGACCTTCTGATTCAAAATCCTGACCGCCGACCTGATAATCCAAACCTGCAGCTCAAAGGCAACGATTTCGCCATCTTCGACCACGAAATGGCGCTAGTTACCGAAGGGATCTTGTCCTGGCGGCCTCCTTGGGAATTGGGTGCCTTGGCGGCTGCAAATGCACCACAGGGTCACGTGTTGTATAGAGCACTTCAAGGCACGCGGCCGGATTTGACCCGGCTATCCGATGCCTGGGTTACTGTGGATGCCGCACGGCTCTGGGCTTATCGGACCACACTGCCACCCGTATGGACCGCAACCGCGCAGGCAGCGCACACTGCAGACACGCTGCTCAGCTTCCTTAGCGAGCTCCGTCAGAACATTGAGCCCGCCATGCAGGAGATCAAGAGGACACTGACATGAGCAACAAGACGCCCTACACCTACACGGTGTTGCGCTACCTACACGACATCGCCACTGGCGAGTTTCTGAACGTCGGGGTGGCGCTGCTGGCCCAGGAGCAGCGCTACGTCAGTGCACAGTGCCGGACAACCTACGGACGCTTAAAAGATGTCTTCCCGTCCCTTGATGGCGACTCTTTTCGCGCCGCCATGCGCCACGTCACTCAGGAATTCGCCAGCTTTCAGCGGAAGCTTGGCGAAAAACCGCAATTGCAATCTGCGGCCAGCAGCGTGATGAGCTATGCCCATGCCGTGCTTGGCCCCGATGACAGCTCTCTGCAATGGTCTCCCGTGGGCTCCGGACTAACGGCTGATCCGGCGCAAACCCTCCAGCAGCTATACCAGCGCTTCGTCAGCGCATGCGAGCCGCTCGCGCCAGCGCACCGACGACAGGACGATGACATCTGGAAAAGCTTCCGCCTCGAACTGCAGCAGCGCCAGTTACTCAGGCATTTCGTCAAAACGACTATCGCTGTCGCCAACGATCAGATTGAATTCAAGCACGCTTGGAAAAACGGCGTGTGGCACTGCCTTGCTCCAGTGTCGTTCGATTTGGCGAGCGCCGATTCCATCAGGGAAAAGGCTCACAAATGGCTTGGGCAGCTGACCAGCGTGGCCCACGCCCGAGGCGACTTCAAGTTGTTCTTCCTGGTGGGCGAGCCGACGCACGCCGAGTTGCGCCCGGCCTATGAATCGGCCCTAAGCATCCTGCGCAAATCGCCTGTCGATCAGGAAGTTGTGCCCGAGGCGCAGGCCGGTGAGTTG
>CANFVX010000014.1 GCA_947450495.1 Gammaproteobacteria bacterium | reverse complement strand
GCGGTGGTTTTCATCGGCACTAATCCCCGGTTGGTCGATGTGATCGACTGTACACTTTTGTGGTGACAGCGCGCACGCACAGGCCCAACTCTTGAGCCTCTGCCCGGCGACGATGGGCTGTGTCTTTCAGGAAGGACTCTCCATGCGGATCGAAAACGACGGCCCGGCGGTAGTGGCAGGCGTGCGCATCGGTGCGGCCTTGCGCCGCGCGATTGCCCGCGAGCAGACGGTCAGTCAGCGTAAGGTGTGGCACGCAGCCGATGTGCTGGGCTTTGGCGAATGGCTCACCCGTATCACGCAAACAGGCCGCCTGCGCCGGTCGTGGCCCGGTGCCGAGCGCTTTCGTCTCACCGCCGAGCAAACCCGCGCGCTGTGGTCGCAGGTGATCGGCGCAACGCCGGAGTTGGTGACCCAGCAGGTCGACAGTCTGGTCCGCTTCGCCGGACAGGCGCATGCAATGGTGAACGAGTGGCAATTGCAAACCCGCCTGCTTGAGCGCGCCGCAGGCTCACCCGAATACGAAGCCTTGATCGACTGGACCGCCCAGTTTCAGGCCCGCTGTGCAGCGCTCGGTGCGATCTCCGAGCCCGATCTGGTGGCCGCTGCCGTCGCCGCAGGGGTGCGAGGCACGGCCGGTTTGTTTTGCGGTTTTTCGCGGGCCGGGCCCGCATTCCAGGCGCTTGGGGTGTCGCCGCCGGCCGACACGCCGCGAGTTGGCGGATACACGATCAGGCAGTTCAATCGCCGGGAAGAGGAGTTCGCTGCGGCTTTTGACTGGGCGCTATCGCAGCGTGCCAGCGGGTGCTATCGCAGTGTGGCGGTGGTCTTGCCGGACGCCGCTGCGATTGCGAGCTTTGCCGAGCAGGCGCTGCGCTATCAGCGCGCCGCCGGTGAGGTGGATACGCAGGCCAGTCCGCTCATCTGGGGGGGCGTCGGCGGGATCGCTTTAGCCGACACGCCGATGGTCAGGCACGCGCTGGCTTTGTTGGGTCTGGCGAGCGGTCTTGAACGAGAAACCGCAGCGGCCCTCGTCCAAAGCCCCTATCTGGCGGCTTATGCAGAGGAGGCAGCGCCGCGGGCGCGCCTGGCGGCGACGCTGCTCGAACAAAAAAAGACCCGTTTTTCCGGCGCAGAGCTGTCGCGTTTGGCCGCTGGCGACTGCCCTCAACTCGCGCGCCGGATGAGCACTGTGCTGCGGCTGGCTGAAAGCGCGCCGGCCAAACAAAACCTGCAGGCCTGGATGGTCCACGCCCAAAAGCGCCTCAAAGCAGCCGGCTGGCCGGGAGAGCGGGCAACGACCCATGCGGAACGGGCCGCCCACGACGCTTTGGCCCGGGCGTTTGACGTCACCGCGAGCCTTGATGCGGTGTCACCCTCCACGAGCGCTGCAGGGGCGCTCAGTCAACTGCGGGCGGTCGTCAAAAACATCCGGGTCAGCCGGCCGGCAGTGGTGGACGCGATCGAATTACTGACGCTCGAAGAGGCCGCTGCACTGCGTCCGGCGGCCGTTTGGGTGATGAACCTGACTGACGGCAGCTTCCCGCCGATGCGGGCTATTAATCCGCTGTTGTCGCCGATTTTACTGCGCGAACACGCGGTGCCCGGCAGCCATCCGGCCCACGATCAGGCGTTCGCCCGCAGCTGTCTGGCGCAGATCACGGCGCAAGCTGAGGTCTGTGAGCTGAGCTGCGCGAGTCTGGAAGACGACACGCCGCTGCGGCCGGTGGCGGGCTTGGGGCAGGTAATCCCCGCGACTACTAGCGCCTCGGCGCTTGCTGCGCGCTGGCGAACCCGGCGCGCGCTGCCGGCGCTGGAAGCGATGCCCGCGGTGCAAGCGGTACCGCTGTCGCTCGAGAGGGCGGCCGAGGTGAAAGGCGGCAGCAGGGTGCTTACCGATCAGGCGCTGTGTCCGTTCAAGGCGTTTGCCACCCATCGTTTGCGCGCGACCGGGCTCGAGCTCAAAACACCGGGGCCCGACCCGCTGGACCGCGGCAATCTCGTGCACGGGGCGCTGGCGGCGTTCTGGCAACACCTGAACGGTCAGGCCGCGCTTCTCGCGCTGTCGGATGCGGCGCTGACGCTGGCGATCGACCGCGCGGTAACCACCGCCCTCGATGCGCTGGAGGAAATCACCGGTCGGGTGCGCGAACTGGAGCACGCCAGACTGGTGTTGGTGATGCGCGAATGGCTGGCGTTTGAACGCCAACGTGTGCCGTTTGAAGTGCAGGAAGTGGAATCCGAGCGCCGCTTGGCGGTGGGAACGCTCGAGTTCTCGTTGCGCATCGACCGCATCGACCGCCTGGCCGGCGACCGCCTGCTGATTCTCGACTACAAGACCGGCAAACCGGCGCGCAAGGAGTGGGATTTACCACGCCCCACCGCGCCGCAACTGCTCTTGTACGCGCTGGCGGAACATCCCGCGCCGGTCGCGGCTATTGGGTTTGCGCGGGTCCATCGTGCGGAGTCCCAGCTCATGCTCTTACCGAAGGGGGCCGAGAAGGCCGCGCCAGAAACAGATCTTGAAGACAGTCTGGCGCAGTGGCGCAGCGCGCTGACCGCGCTGGCGGAGGAGTTCATGGCTGGCGAGGCGCGGGTGGATCCCAAGGATCGAAACACCACCTGCCGGTACTGCGAGTTGGCGCTGTTGTGCCGGATCCGTGAACAAGCTGATACCTCGGAGGAGGAGAGCGATGACGACGCGTGAGGAAGATGCCGCCGCGCGGCAGCGGGCGCTCGATCCGGACCATAGTTTTGTCGTCGAAGCCTTGGCGGGTTCGGGCAAGACCTCGCTGTTGACCCAACGCCTGCTGGTGTTGCTGGCGCGGGTTGACGAGCCGGAGCAGATTTTGGCCGTCACGTTTACCCGCAAAGCGGTAGAGGAATTGCGCGGGCGCGTGCTGGACGCGCTGGCGAGCGCCGATGGGCCACCGCCGACAAAATCCTACGAACGGCAGACCTGGGAACTGGCTTGCGCCGTCGCGGCCCACGACCGGGCGCGGGGCTGGCAGCTGCTCACCCAGCCATCGCGGCTGAGAATTCAAACGATCGACGCGCTCGCCGCCACGCTTGCCCGCCAGGCGCCGCTGACCGCAGGCCCGGCGGCGGCGCTGTCCCCGGCAGAGGACGCGGCACCGCTCTATCAGCGCGCCGTGCGCGAAACGCTCGATTGTCTGGAGGATGCGCACTACGGGCCGCTGGTCGCGCAGGCGCTCACCGTGCTGGATAACGACTGGCGACGCACCGAAACCCTGCTTACCGAGATGCTGCCGCGTCGCGAACAGTGGCTGGCCCGCGCCGTGAAACGCCCGTCGCGCGCACTCGCGGAGCAAACGCTGCGCGCAGCGGTAGCACCGGCGCTGAAAGCCCTGTCGGCATCGCTGCCCCAACGGCTGCACCACGAAATGACCGCGCTGGCGCACGCGGTGGGCGCGAGCTTGGCGGCGCAGGCGCCCGAGTCGCCGTTGGCCGTGCTGGCAAGCCTCGACCTCAATGCGCTCACCGTTGAAAGCGCCGGTGCATTGGCGAGGTGGCTGCTCCAGAAAGACGGCAAACCGCTGCGTAAAACGCTGAACAGCGAGTGCGTGGTGGCGGGCGAGGAAGGCAAAGCGCTCAAAGCACGCTACAAAGCGTTCGCCGAACAATTGCAGGAAGCGTCGCCGTTCCTTGCGCGACTGCGGCGGGCGAAAGACCTGCCCGACGGACGCTACAGCGACGAAGCCTGGGCGTCGGTTAGCGTGCTGCTCGACTTTCTTACCCTTGCCGTCACCCAGCTTCGGCTCGTGTTTGATGAGCAACAGCTGTGTGATTTCCAGGCCATCGCCGACAGCGCCCTGCAGGCGCTGGGTGAGTTGGAGGCGCCGAGCGAATTTGCCCTGAGGCAGGACCTAAGCCTCAAGCATCTGCTGGTGGATGAGTTTCAGGACACCTCTCGCGGTCAGCACGATTTCTTTGAATTGCTCACACAAGCCTGGACAGTGGGCGACGGTCGAACCTTGTTTCTGGTGGGTGACCCGCGACAGTCGATTTACCGCTTCCGGCAGGCTGAGGTGGGCTTGTTTTCGCGCATCATCGCCGAGCGCCGTTTTGGCGGGGTGCCGGTGGAATGTCTGCGGCTGTCCGCTAATTTCCGCACCGGCGCGCCACTGATTGATTGGCTGAATCTGGCCTTGCCGACAGTGTTTGCTTCCACCGAGGACCGCCTGCCGCCGTTTGGCGGGCTGGTGTCGACTCGCGAGGGCGATGGGGCGCCGGCCGTACAGATTCATCCCCTCCCGCCCAAGGATGCGCTAGCGGAGGCGGAGGCTTTGCTCGCGATTATTCAGTCAACCCGCGCGGCGCGGCCGGCGGCGAGCATCGCGGTATTGGTTCGGAGTCGCTCGCACCTCGGCCTGTTGCCCTTATTGCTGGAACAGGCGGGCATTCCGGTGGCGGCGACCGATGTCGCGCCGCTCAACGAAATGCCGCTGGTGGGGGACCTTATCGCCCTGACGCGGGCGCTGATGCATCAGCAGGATCGCGTCGCCTGGCTTGCGCTGCTGCGCGCCCCCTGGTGCGGACTTTCCCTGAACGCGCTGGCCAGCCTCACCGAGGGCGACCGGCGGCGCAGTCTGTGGACCCTGATGCAAGACCCCCAGCGGCTCGCGGCGCTGGCGGTCGACGATGCGCAGCGGCTGCAAGCCTTGCTCGCGGTGCTTGAACCCGCCCTGCGGCGGGCGCGGCGTGAGCCGTGGTCGACCGTGGTTGAAGACACCTGGCTCGCGCTTGGCGGCCCTCAACTGTGGCCCGAGGAGCAACTGCGCTACGCCGACCGTTACTTCGGGCTGCTGTCCGAATTCGAAGCCCGCAATCCGGAATTTGCGGCAGAGACTTTCGAAGCCATGCTCACCGAGCGCTACGCCCCGACGCCGCGTCACCAAGGCAATGCGGTCGCGCTGATGACGATCCATAAATCGAAGGGCCTTGAGTTCGATGTGGTGATTCTGCCGGCGCTCGATCGGGGGGTGAGGACCGATACCAAGCCGCTGATGGTGTGGCATGAAGCCGCCGACCTGCCGCCGCCCAATCTGTTGTTGGCGCCGCTACCGTCGGTGGGCTCCGACGACTCCCGCAACTACGATTTTGTCCGGGGTCTCGATCAAGACGAGCAGTCGGCCGAGATGCGGCGGCTGTTGTACGTCGCCTTGACCCGCGCGCGCGACCAGCTTCATCTTTGCGCCCAGCGTTTGGTAAAAGTGGACGGCTCGCTCTGCCAGCCCAAAAAAGACAGCTTTCTGGCCATGCTCTGGCCCTGTCTGGCGGCGAGCTTCCAGCCTGATCTGCCGACAAATGCCGCAGGCGCGCGTCAGCTTCCAAAACCAGCGGCGCTGCGGCTGGGCCTGGCGGGCCTGCCCACCGCGCCAACTGCGGCGCCAGACGATCTCTCGGCGCCGGCAGACATCGAATTTGACTGGGCGAGCCCGGTCGCCAAGCACGTGGGCACGGTGACCCATCTGTTGCTCGAGCTGATCGCAACCGAAGGATTGGACGCTTGGGACGATCACCAACTCGCAGGCGCCCGTGACTTTGTGCTGGCGGAATTGCGCGCCTGCGGCCTGCTCGGTGACAGCCTGCAGTCGGCGACCGCGCGCGTGATGGCCGCAGTGGCCGGGGCCCTGCGGAGCACGCGTGGGCGCTGGATTCTGTCTGGCAGCCACCGGCAGGCGGCGGCGGAATATCGGATTGCCGCGATCCGCGATGGGGTGCTGGCGGACGCTGTGCTTGATCGCACGTTCATCGACGACGATGGCACTCGCTGGATCATCGATTTCAAAACCGGTGACCATCAGGGCGGCCGACCGGAAGCGTTTATGGATTCCGAACTCGAGCGCTATCGACCGCAGCTCACCCGTTACGCGGAACTGCTCTATGCACTCGAGCCGCGTCCCATCAAGCTCGCGCTCTATTTCCCTTTGCTCGATGGTTGGCGTGAGTGGCAGTGGGCGCCCGCCACCCCGGAGCGCAGCCCGCCGTAGGCTGCCCCACGGCGGATGCGGTGGTCGGAGATTAGGCTTTGGACTGCCGTTGCTGGCCCGCTCTGCAACGGAGCCAGACCAGGCCGGAAGCCAGCAGGCCCACCGGCGGCGGGACGGGAACCGGCGCGGGGACCTGCGTGCCTTCAAGACGGAAATTGTCGATCCGCCAGGTGCCCACACTCGAACTGGCCCCCGTGCCGCTGAGCGCCAGTTCAAACACCCTTTGAGCGCTCAGCGACAGGGGCAGCGTGACGGCACCAAAGCTGGTGCTGGTCAAGCCGCTGGCAATCGGGCGCCCGTTGATGGTGAGCGACCAGTCGCGCGGCCCCGAAGCCGAGGCTTGTTGGTCAAAGTTGATGCGCGTGGGTAGCAGCGCTGTATCGGCGCTGAGGCTAAGGACAATTGAGTTGCCATCATGAAAACTCTTCGCGCCCAGCGCCCGTCCGGGGTTGCCCGTGAAGCTGGTCAGGGTGCCGTCGAGATCCGTCCAAGCGCCGGCAGAAACGCCGGCAGCGAGTTCTGAAGGCGCATTGATGAACGCACTCGTTGAAGTATCAAAGCTATAGGCCAGCAAAGTGTCGGCTTGAACTGGCGCGACCAGACTGCCGACCACCAGGGCCGCTAACCAGGGGTAATGAGACATAACAATTCCTCTTCCGTGAGATAGGGGGATGCGGCCGGCGTCCTGCCGGCCTGCAAAAGTAGTGTGTGAGGCAAGTTGCCGGCCTGACAAGCCGGGCCAAGCGATGCAGGCCTAGTTGCGCGTGTCGGTCGGGGCGATTTTCAGCAGAAGAGAGGCCGGGCCGCTGCCAATGCGATGAATTAATTCAGCCTGCCGGTTCACGCCGGTTTTGTGGAAGACGTGCTTGAGATGCGTGCGGGCAGTGTGGACTGAAATCGCCAGCTCCTGACCCGCTTCATCCAGCGTCAGGCCGTTGCTCATGAGTTGGACGAGTTTGGCTTCGGTGTGCGTGAGCCCATAGAGGCCCGTTAGCAGATCGTGAGAGGCATTCGATTTCGCGTTGGAATCGAACAAAAAGAGATTGGCCCGCGCCTGTTGGCTATCGCCACCGTTGCCCGGCACCGACGCGACCAGTAATTCCACATGCTCGCCGGACATCGGCGCCCGAACAAACATGGCGCCCGCGCCTGTCTGTCCGCCCTGAATGGCCTGCCTGACGAATTCGCGCAGGCGGGCATCGAGCGCTCGATCCTGAATGCCAAAAATCCCGTTGCGACACTCCATGCCACGATTGCGGCCCAGAATCTCGCGCGCCGCCCGGTTCATATGGTCAACGCGTAACTCGGCATTAAGACAAATGACGCCATGTGGAAGGGTGTCCAAGGCCTGAATGAGGGCGTTTGACAGCGCGCTGCCGCTGGCGTGGTGGCCGCTTTGGCCGCCGCTGCTGAAGAGTTTCAGGGCCACCCCGTAACACTGGCCTCGCGTGTCAAAGAGTGGCGTGAGCAGATCTTCTTGCTGCCGCGAGGGGCCGGCTCGTTCTACCTGAACGCGGGCTAATCTTTCTTCGCGGTGAGTGCTCAGCACCGAGGCAATCAGGCCGCCAGCGCGTTGTGCGGGTATTTCGTAGAGGCTTGAGAGCAACTCCGCCAACGGCCGGTCAAGCAGCGAACGCCGCGCGAGGCCGATGATTCGCTCGGCAGCGCGGTCGGCAAAACTGATTCGCCCTTCGTGGTCGGTGGAGACCAGCCCGTCGGCATCGTTTTCTGTGGTGCCACTGGGCGCAATCGCCGTGGTGGCCCCGCCACTCGTGCGGTCTTGCCCCCCGCGCAGTGCGAAATCAATCGCGATCAGGAGGTCTTTGGTGGTGAAAGGCTTGTTGATGAAGCCGGCAGGGCAGGTAGCGCGGGCGCGGTCCAGCAATTTTTGATCGATGTGCGCCGAGAGATAGACCACCGGGATGTCGAGCTTGCTGCGAATTTGGCGCGCCGCTTCGATGCCGTCGATGCCGGCGCCAAGCCGGATATCCATGAGGATGAGGTCGGGCTTCAGTTCGGAGGCTTTTTCGATGGCTTCTACGCCATCTTTCGCGATGGCAGAAACGTCATAACCCAAGCCTCTTAGCCGCATCTGCAGCGCGCCGGCCGCCGAGCGCTGGTCCTCTACCACAAGAATATTTTCGCCAGCCATGGGGTCAGGAGTCGCCTCAGACAGCGCGCGTATATGCCGTTTTTGCTCCAGCCTGCACGCTGTTCCCGTTCTGCCTAGTGGTCATCGCGGAACTGCTTCTGCAGTTTCTCGCGACGTTCCTGAGCATCTACGGTGAGCGTGGCGGTGGGTCTTGCTTCAAGTCGACCGAGCCCGATGTCTTCGCCGGTTTCTTCGCAGTAGCCGTAGGAGCCGTCTTCAATTCGTTTCAGCGCTTCCTCGATTTTTCGCAACAGCTTGCGTTCGCGATCGCGAGTGCGGAGTTCGAGGATGTTGTCACTTTCGCGGCTGGCCCGTTCGGCTTCATCACCCACGTCGCGGGTTTCGGTCCGGAGATGTTCAATCGTCTTCTGGGAGTCGCCGATGAGTTGCTGTCGTTGGCCTTCAAGAATCTGGCGGAAATAGGCCAGATGGAACGGGCTCATATACTCTTCACCCGGGCTCGGACGATAGCCGGCGGGTAGTTCTACATTTGTCACAATCGTCACTTTGCTCCCAACGCGCGGTGCGAACCGAGGCTTCTCAGGCTCAACCGCCACGGCTTTCACCGGCGTTGAGGCTGTGGCGACGGGCTTACGCAGCGGCTTCAGTCTTGATTTCAATTTGGAGGTCGGGGCGGCCGCCGGCGCCTCAGCGGCGGGAGCTGCCGCTGCTACTGGCGTGGGGGTCGGCGCGGCGGTCCGCGCAGGGACCGGCTTCGCAGTTTTCGGTGCAGGTGCTGGCGTCGCGGCGACTGCGGGTTTTGGCGCTGCCGCAACGGCTGGTTTCACCGTTGCCGCCACTGCGGGTTTCGGCGTTGCCGTAACGGCTGGTTTCACCGCTGTGGCGACCTTTTTGGATTTAGGCGCCGCCGCCACTGCCGGCACTTTCGCTTTGGCGATCGTGCTGGCTGCTGGTTTCTGTTTGGGTGCGGGCTTGGCCATGGGTTTCCCAGCGGGCTTTGCGGCCGGCTTCTTCGCCGGTGCAGCCTTGGCAACTACCGGCGCGGTTTTCTTGCTTGCCTTCGCTTTTGGCGCTGGCGCTTTCGCTACGCTGGCTTTCGCTTTGGCAGCCGGAGGCGGCGCGACGACTTTTTTCACCGGCGCTTTCGCAACGGCTGCTTTCTTGGTGACAGGCTTCTTGGCGATCACCTTGCTGGCAGGCTTCGCAGGTGGCTTTTTTGCCACAGCTTTGGGCGCGGCCGGTGCGGGCTTGCCCTTTGTTTTTGCCGCTGCAGGCTTCACAGCCTTGCCTGGTACTTTGGATTGCGCCTTGGGTGTGCTCTTCGCCACTGTGCCTCCTCCGGAATTTCGCCTGATTTTTAAGGCGATTAACGGCAAAACCTTAAATTAGTCTCACGATTCGGCGACGGCACCATAATCATTTTCAGATTGCGGCGCAACGCCCTTATGGGCCCTCACCAATCTCGTTGGCGCGCGGCGAGCGGCAAGCTTGCCGTTGCGTTGCTTCCCTCGCGACGGGGCCTTTTAGTAGTATGCCTGCCACGCTCTCGTTGAGCGGTGGGTCAATCTACTGATCAACGATGAAATTGCGATATTTCAGGCCTATGGGCCTCCCGGCGCGAAGGCGCGCCGCTTGCTGAGGAGTATTGAATGACCAAGCAGATGCTGATTGGATTGCTCGCTACCGGTCTGGCCACCGTGTCGCTGAATGTGTTGGCCGAAGGTGACGCCGCCGCGGGCAAGCAGGCCGCAGAGACTTGCCAGGGATGCCACGGCATCGAGGGCTACTTCAACGTCTACCCTTCCTACCATGTGCCGAGAATCGCCGGTCAGTCGGCGGCCTACATTGAATCTGCGCTGAAGGCCTATCGCGACGGTAGCCGTAAGCATGAAACGATGAATGCCAATGCGGCCAACCTTAGCGATCAGGACATTGCCAACATCGCTGCCTACATCGCCTCCCAGGGCAAATAAGAGTTACCACCGGGTTTGGCCGTGTATCTCCGGAGAATGCACCCTATGTTGAAGCACATTTCCCTTCTGGTTTTTGTCGCAGGTCTCGCTGGTATGACTGCTGCCAACGCCAATGAATCAGCTCCGGCGGCCGACCCGGCTGCCCTCACCCAGAAACTCGCTGCCTGTGGTGCCTGTCATGGCGAGAAAGGTGACAAGCCCCTCGCGCCTGACTATCCGATGCTGGCCGGTCAGCACGCGGACTACATTGCGGCGGCCCTGCGCCACTACCGCGACGGTCGGCGTAATCACCCGATCATGAGCGCTCAGGTCAAGGCCTTGCAGCTCACCGAAGAAGACATTCTCGGCCTCGCCAACTATTTCTCTCAGCAGAAAAGCCCGCTGGCGATTATCCATCGTTAAGCCAAGGCTGCCTTGTTAAGCCGGCTGCCCGAATCAGGGCGCCGGCTTGTCCCATAGCCGTTTCGCCGCCCTCATCGCCGATTGCGCCCGAGCCGGGCCCAGCGTCTCCAGCAGCTGCTGCCGTCTTCGTACATCCCCCACATTGGCCAGTACGGCCAGCACCGACTCGCTGCCCTGATTGGCCAAATCAATGAATCTTCGCTGTTCCGCCTCCGTTAGCGCGCGCGCGACCGATAGCGCGGCCAGCGCGGTGGCTTCATCTGGCCCCCCCGGCACGGCAGCTTCCCGCCAGCCCGCAATGGCCGCCTCGACGTTGCCAGCACGCCAAGCGGCATGCGCGTTCAGCAGTCGCGCGCTGGCTGACCTTGCGGCCGCCTGCTGGCAGTTTTCAGTCCACGCGCTTGTGGTGTTTTCAGCGTCCGCCAGCCAGGCATTGAACTGCACGACGCAGCTGAGAGCGACGAACGTCGTGCGCTGCGAATCGGTTTGAGTGGCGGCGGCCAGTTCGCCCAAGGCTTCGGCGTGACGGCCGAGCGCGGTCGCGCTGGCGGCCACCATCATGTGGTCCTGGATAAAGGTTTCCCGAGGGTCATATCCGACTGGCAGCAAGGCAAGCACCAGCGCAGTCAGCGCCGAGCCTGCGGCGCGGCCACTGTCCCGGGTGAGCCTGAGTCGGGTGAGCCCGCCCGCGAGCACCGATAACAGCGGCACCAACGGAGTGCGAAAGCGATCGCTCACGTAGTACAGCAGCACGCCCCCGGCGGAGAGTCCAATCGCGAGCAGCAGGAGCCTTATGTCCTGACGCTTCCAGCCGACCGCGCCCCCCGCCACGCCGCAGGTCAACACCAGCGCCCAGCACAGTGGATTCGGGCTTAGCCAACGGGAGCGCGCCTTATGGAAAGCGTAGGTCTTGTTGTTGTACTGCTCTTCGTTATTGAGCAAATACCGCAGTTTCTGGCCCATCAGCGCGAGCCACGCGGTGGGTGATTCCCGTATCGAGGTGAGCGCTTGCGCTTGCCAGTAACGGGTCGCGGTTGGGTAATCCTGCGGTGCTGTCGGTTCGCGCTGACGGTAGAGCGCTTCGGACTCGAGCCGCGCCGTATTCGCCGCCGGGTCATAAGAATCAACGCTCAGCGTTTGCTCGAAATGGCGGCCATTCGCGCCCGGGTGATTGGCCGCCCAGAGGTTATAGGCGCCCTGCCAGGGGAGCAGTCGAAAGTCATCCGCCAGTTGCTGATTTACCAAGCCAAAGCAGCCGAATACCAGCGCCGCCGGTGCCAGGGCGCGAAGAAAGTCTTGCCCTTTGCGGCTGGGCAGGTAGAGCGAGAGGAGCGGGGGTAGGAGTAGTAAGGGCACTAACTGGGGCCGGCACAGTGCCGCCAGGCTGAGCCAGAAGGCGGCGAGTCCGGGCGAACAGCGGCCGCGCTGCGCGTGGACGAGACTGACAATGCCAGCCGTCATCAAGGTGATGGCCAGCGTGATGTCGAGCGCGTCGCCCGCGAAATGCAGCAACACAGGATTGAAACCCACCAGCGCTGCCGCCAAGAGGCCGGCCGCGCGGCTTGCCCACAGGCTGCGCGCAAGCCGCCCTACCAGCACCGCGGTGATGAGATGGCACAGCGCGTTCAAGCCGCGCGCGAACAGCAGCAACCCGGCATCCGGCACGCCAAGTTGCAGCCCCAGCGCCAATACGGCGGGATAGCCCGGTGCCCGGTAAAACGCTTCGTGGGGCAGGGTGTGATGGGCAATCTGACGCGCGAGCGCCAGGATTTCCCGGTCATCCCCTGCCGGCACCAGACCGGTTGCGGTCAGGCTGTAGGCGCCCAGTTGTCCCACCATGTAAACCAGCAGCCCGCCCCAGAACAGAAGTTCAAGGCTACGGGCGCTGTGTCGGGGGTTCAGGTGAATCCCTCTGCGGGTCGCGGGCTAAGGCGTCGTCAGGCTTCAGGGCGCCATCGCGCGCTCAGTTCAGCACTTCCCCAAGGAAGTCGAGCAGTGTGGCCCAGGAGCGTCGGTCAGCTTTGGCTTCGTACTTCACACCAAAGCCCGGGTCGTTGGCTTCCGGATTAGTAAACGAGTGCATGGTGTTGCCATAGGTATGAATCTGCCAGTCTGCACCCGACTCGGTGAGTTCGGTTTCGAGCGCGACCACATCGGCCACGGGAACCATCGGGTCGTCGTGCCCGTGGAGCACCAGCACGCTGGCTTTGACGCCAATGCCGTCGGTGTTGCCGGGCTTGCCCAGCAGACCATGGAAGCTGGCAACGCCCTTCACGTCGGCGCCGGTGCGGGCCAGATCCAGCACGCACAGTCCGCCGAAGCAGTAACCGATGGCGGCAACCCGGTCGCTGGCGACTTCGGGTTGCGCACGCAACGCGGCCAAAGCGGTATGAAGACGGGCCTGCAGGCGGGCGCGGTTGTTAAGGAACGGCATCATGAGCGCCGTGTTTTCTTCCGGGTTCGCGCCCAATACGCCTTTGCCATAGAGGTCGATGGCAAAACCGACATAGCCCAACTCCGCGAGCTTGCGCGCCTTTTCGTTTTCAAATTCGGAGCGCCCCGCCCAGGCGTGTGCGATCAGGATTGCCGGGCGCGGCTCGGAAGATTTTCCGTCGTGGCACAGCAGGCCTTCCAGCAGCGTGTCTTCGTGGCGGTATTCGATTTTGCGTTCGACCATGGTCTTTCCTCGGGCGTTGGGGGAGGCCGCAATGTAGCCCGCAGTCCTGGCTTCGGCCACTGCTGGACCTGAACGCGCGTTCTGGTGAGGTAAAAAGTCACACTTTCCCCTCCTGAGGGGTGTTGAATATTTGCCAGCTGCGTTATTTTTGTGACAAATGTGGGGCAGAGCCCCCTTCGTTTAGCCCCCAATCGCCTAGCGACGAGCAAATTGATGCTTAACATCACGGACCTGCTCATCAATGAAGTCGAGACTCGCCTCGCCTCTCACTATGCCGTGATGTTTGGTCCGGAGGACTCCGGTCACCTTGATTTCGCCCTCAAGGTTTCCCGCAAGGCTCTGTCGCTCATCGCTACCAGCAATGCGCTTTATCACAATCAGGAACACACGGCTCACGTGGTTATCGTGGGCATGCAAATCCTGCTGGGCCGCCATATCGAACGGGCTGATGTGACCCGCGAGCAGTGGTTGAACGTCATTACAGCCCTCGTTTGCCACGACGTTGGCTACGTGCGCGGCGCGTGCGGGATCGACGATGGTCAGCGTATTGCGACCGGGGTCGGCGGCTTGTGGACGACATTCCCGCCGGGAATGAGCGATGCCGCCTTGATGCCGCTGCACATCGATCGTGGCAAGGCGTTCGTGACCGAGACGCTCATGACCGCCAGTCCGATGCTGGACGTGACCATGGTGCAGGCCTGCATTGAGCGCACGCGCTTCCCGACTCCCGCCGGCGCTGAGTACGCGCAGACCGGCGATTATCCGGGCTTGGTGCGTGGCGCCGACCTCATCGGCCAGCTCTCTGACCCACGCTACTTGGCCAAGCTTTCCGCAGTCTTCTTCGAGTTTGAGGAAACGGGCTTCAACAGCCAGACGGGTTATCGCACGCCTGGCGATTTACTGGCCGCCTACCCCAGCTTTTTCCAGCACCATGTGGTGCCTTACATCATTGATTCGGAGCGCTACCTCGGCCTGACCCGCGACGGTCGGGCCACGTTGGCCGGTCTCTACGGCAATCTCGAGACCGCCCGTCAGGCTGGCGCGCGTTTACCCAGTCCGTTGCGTCAAGCCTAAAACCGCGCGCCCTGACTGTCGCAGAGAAACTTCATAAACGGGCGCATCGCCTCGTAGGTCTCGGTCGCAAAGTCCAGCAATTCGGTGGAATGCAGCAGGCCCGGCTCGAACGTGCGGGCCACCACAAAATCCTTGCGCTTGAGGTCTTCTGCCCACGGATGGTCCTGGGCGTAGCCACTGGGCACGCGCTTCAGACTTTCCCCAAAAAATTCGCCGCCCGGTAACTGGGCGGCGATCTTGCGCACGCTGGCCCATTGTTTGGGTTTATCGACGATGCGTTGCCGGATCTGCGCCAGCGAACGTGGCTCGGGACGCCAAATCCCGCCGCCCACAAAGCATTCATCCAGCCCGACATGAAAGTAGAGGCCCGGCCCGTGAATATCCGGGAAGCCATCGTGGCGAAAATGAATCCCGATGTTGGTCTTGTACGGCCGCCTGTCGCGGGCAAAACGGGTGTCCCGGTAAATCCGCAGCAGTGAGCCGCCGGTGCGCTTCGGGATGCAGAGAAAGCGCGCTGAGAGCGCGGCCAGCGGCGCCTCCATGGCGCAGATGAAATCCAGCGACGGTTCAAGCACGTGTTGCTCGTAGTCGGCGCGGTGCGCCTGAAACCACTCGCGGTCGTTGTTCAGGGCGAGCTTGTTCAGGAATTCCAGCGTTTGCGGGGGAAAGCCGGCGAAGCGGGCAGCAGCGGATGAGGTCATGGCAATGTCCGATGGCGGGTGCGCTTACCTTAGCGATTGCGCGCAGGTCCCGGAAGTCGAGGCGCTGATTTAGTCTTCCAGCGCCGCCCAGCCGCGGGTGCGCTGGACGGCGGCCTGCCAGCGGGCGCGTAAGCGCGACATCGCAAGCGGATTGCCCGCCGGTGTAAACGAGCGGTCGGATAACTGGAGTTCGCGGAGCGCCGCCGCCGAAGACCACACGCCGGCCCCGAGCCCCGCGAGCAGGGCCGCGCCGACGGCGGTCGTTTCCCGCTGGGCGGCGCGATGCAGGCTCATGCCGGCCAGATCGGCCTGCATTTGCATCAGCAGATTGTTGCCGGTCGCGCCTCCGTCCACGCGCAGCGCCAGCAGCGGCTCGGGCAAATCCATGCTCATCATCGTCAGCAGATCGGCCACCTGCAGCGCAATGGCTTCCAGCGCTGCGCGGGCGATATGTCCTTTGGTGGTCCCACGGCTCAAACCGATGATGAGACCGCGGGCATCCGGATCCCAGTGCGGCGCGCCGAGGCCGGTAAAGGCCGGCACCAGCACCACGCCGGCGCTGTCGTTCACGCTGCCGGCAAGCGCTTCGATATCTTCAGCGCGCGCAATGAGACCCAAACCATCCCGCAGCCACTGCACGGTGGCGCCGCCCATGAAGACGCTGCCCTCGAGCGCGTAAGTCAGTTGGCCACCAATTCTCCAGGCGACAGTCCCGAGCAGACCTGCGCTCGCGCGCGGCGGGCTAAGCCCGGCATTGGCCAGAATGAAACAGCCCGTGCCGTAGGTGCATTTCACGCTGCCCGCCTCAAAACACTGCTGACCAAACAGCGCCGCCTGCTGGTCGCCCGCGATACCGCAGACCCATCGACCAAGGCCCAAGCTCGGGTCTACTTCCAGCAACTCGCCGCTGCTGTCGACCACCTCAGGCAGCACAGAAGGCGGGATATTCCACAGCGCCAGCAGCGCCGGATCCCAGCGTCCGAGATGGATATCAAACAGCTGGGTGCGAGAGGCATTGCTGGCGTCGGTCAGGTGACGCTGCCCGCCGCTCAACTGCCACAGCAGCCAGCTGTCGATGGTGCCGAAGGCCAGCTCACCGCGTTCGGCGCGACGCCGGGCATCGGGCACGTTGTCGAGCAACCACTGCAGCTTGCTCGCCGAAAAATAGGGGTCGAGCACGAGACCGGTTTTTTCGCGCACCAGGATTTCGGCCCCGCCCGCCCGGGCAGCGGCGCATTGCGCAGCGGTTCGTCGGTCTTGCCAGACCAGCGCGCGATAGACGGGTTGGCCGGTATCGCGTGCCCATAGCACCGCCGTTTCTCGTTGATTGGTCAGGCCGATGCCCGTGATGTCACGACCGTGCAGCCCGGCCGCCGCAATCGCAGCCTGCGCGACCGCGAGGCTGGCCTGCCAGATTTCCAGCGGATCGTGCTCGACCAGACCGGGCGCGGGAAAATACTGCCGGAGCGGGCGTTGCGCGCTGCCCAAAACGCGAAGCTCGGCATCGAACACCAGCGCACGAGTGCTGGTGGTGCCTTGATCAAGCACCAGTAGCGCCGTCATGGGGGGCAGGGGAGCGCGCGGGGATAAAAGCGCATGTCAGTTCCCAATCGTAGAGCTAATCAATTTAAGCGATAACGGCCGCCTCGCCGCTGTTTGATGCTTATGCTCGTCATGGGAGGGAAGGCGAGCGCGCTCGCAAGCGTCGTGCTGGCCTCCGTGGCAAAACCGCATTCGATGCGGACTGGTTCCGGTGTGTGTTCCGCGCAAGCGCAGCGCACGGCAGGACCAGGCCTTCTTCCCTTTTTTGTACTGCCTGAACTTGGCACCCGGTTAACGCCGGGTGCTCTTTTTTCTGCTCAGGCCTTAGCCACCGCCAATCGGCGGCAGGAAGTGGACCTCACTCTCTGCCCCAATTTTCTCCAATAGCGGTGACTGATAAATCTCGCCATCAATGGCCACCGCCATGCCGCCCTGCAGGCTTTCCTCAAAGCCCGGAAAGCGGGCTTCAAGGGTCTCAATCAAGGCGCTGTAATCGGTAGCTGCCACCGTCAACCGCGTTTGCCCGCCGGTATACCGACGGGCAAATTCTGTTTGCAGGATGACGGTGGCCAACTCGCTCAGCCGGCCGCTTTGGCGCCGTCGATCGCCGCCAACAGCTTCGGCGGCGAAATGGGCAGCGAGGTCAGGCGCAGTCCCACAGCGTGAGACACCGCATTGGCGACTGCCGCCAAGGGCGGGACGATCGGCACTTCGCCTACGCCGCGCACCCCATAGGGATGACCGGGATTCGGCACTTCCACCAGCACGGTGTCGATCATCGGCAGGTCCGAGGCCACGGGCATGCGGTAGTCGAGGAAGCCGGTGTTCTGCAAACGGCCGTTGGCGTCGTAGACGTATTCCTCGTTCAGCGCCCAGCCAATGCCCTGTACCGCGCCGCCTTGCAGCTGGCCTTCAACATAGCTCGGGTGAATGGCGCGGCCGACGTCCTGAATGGCGGTGTAGCGGATAACCCGCGTGGCGCCAGTTTCCGGATCCACTTCCACGTCGCAGATGTGGGTGCCGAAACCCGGACCCGCGCCCGCCGCGTTAATGGACACGTTGCCACTGATCGGACCGCCGGTACGCGCCGCGCCGTGCGCAATCGCGGCCAGCGTCAAGGGCGCGCGCTCCTTGCCTTCTTCCACCTTCGTGCAGAAAGCGCTGCCGTCGCGCCATTCCACGTCTTCCGGGGTAACTTTCCACATCTTCGCGGCGCGGGTGCGGAGCTGACGCACGACGTCTTTCGCCGCATCACAGACCGCCATGCCGGTGGCGAAGGTGACGCGGCTACCGCCGGTCAGGAAGCTGTAGGCAATCTGGCCGGTGTCCCCGATCAGCGGCTTCACCTTGCTCAAGTCCATGCCCAGTACTTCGGCCGCCATGATCGCCATGGAGGCGCGCGAACCGCCGATGTCCGGGTTGCCGGTCACGACCGACACCGAGCCGTCTTCGTTCACGTGCACCGAGGCGCTGGAGGGGCCGCCGACATTGAACCAGAAGCCGGAAGCGATCCCGCGGCCCTGATTCGGCCCCAGTGGCGCCGACCAGTGCGGATGCGCCTTCGCGGCGAGCAGGGTTTCGAGATAGCCAATTTTCAGGAACTTGGGGCCGTAGATGGTGGCTGTGCCTTCTTTCGCGGCGTTTTTGAGGCGCAGCTCAAGCGGATCCATGCCAAGGGTCTGGGCCAGTTCGTCGATGGCCGATTCCACGCCGAAAGACGCCATCGGCGCGCCCGGCGCGCGATACGCCGCGCACTTGGGACGGTTGGAAACGACGTCCCAGCACACGGCCTTGGCGTTCGGCAGTTCGTAGCAGGAGAAACCGGTCATGCCGCCGAGGAACGCCGGCGAGCCTGGATACGCACCGGCCTGATACTTCAGCACCATCTCGCCCGCGACGAAGGTGCCGTCGCGTTTCGCGCCCAGTTTGACGTGCACGTGGGTGCCGGACGTCGGGCCGGTAGCGCGCATGACTTCGCCGCGCGTCATCACCATGCGCACCGGACGACCCGATTTCTGCGCCAGCACGACCGCCAGGGGTTCGAGGTAGACCGTGGTCTTGCCGCCAAAGCCGCCGCCGATTTCGGCCGGCGTCACGCGGATGCGGCCAATGTCCATGCCCAGCAGCTTGGCGCAGAACTCGCGGACCATGAATTGGCCCTGGCTGCTGCACCAGATATTGACCATGCCGTCCGCGGCCACCGAAGCCACCACCGCGTGCGGTTCGATATAGCCCTGATGCACCGCTTCGGTGGTGTAACTGCGTTCGATGATGACGTCTGATTCGGCGAAGCCTTTCTCGATATCCCCCATCGCGAACTCCACCTTGCCGGCGATGTTCGAGGCCTTGGTGGGCGCGGGTTCAAGCCCTTTGGTGATGAGGTCGTCGTGTAGCACCGGGGCGTCTTCGGCCATGGCGTCCAGCACGTTGATCACGTGCGGCAGGACTTCATAGTTCACTTTGATCAGCGCCGCTGCCTCGTGAGCGATTTCCACCGAGGTGGCCGCCACTGCGGCGACCGCATGGCCGTCGTACAGCGCCTTGCGGCGAGCAATCGCGTTCTCGGAGACAGAGCGGAAGTTGATCGGTGCCTCGCCGCCGGCAGCGATTTCGTTTGGCAGTTCCGGCAAATCAGCGCCGGTGACGATGCCCAGCACGCCCGGCAGGGCGGCGGCGGCGCTGGTGTCGATGCTGATGATGCGGGCGTGTGCGTGGGGGCTGCGAATCACCACGCCGGTCAGCATGCCGGGCAGGTCGATGTCGGCGCCGAAGGTGGCGCGGCCGGTGACTTTATCCGCGCCGTCGGGGCGAATAGGCCGGGTACCGACCCATTTGTACTCGACTTGCTCGTTGACCAGGTTCAAAGCGTCTTGTTCGTTACCCATGGACGGCCTCCTCGCGCATTTTGGCAGCGGCATTCATTACCGCGCGGACAATTTTGTCGTAACCGGTGCACCGGCAGAGATTGCCGGCCAGCCAGAAGCGAACTTCGGTTTCGGTGGGGTCCGGGTTGCGATCGAGCAGCGCTTTGGCCGCCACGATGAAGCCCGGGGTGCAAATGCCGCACTGGAGCGCGGCGTCTTCCAGGAACTGCTGCTGCAGCGTGTGCAGTTTGTTGCCGTCAGCAATGCCTTCGATGGTGGTGATCTCGTGACCGGTGGCCTCGGCCGCGAGCACGAGACAGGCGCAGACCAGACGACCGTCCATCAACACGCTGCAGGCGCCGCAGTCGCCGGAGCCGCAGCCTTCCTTGCTTCCGATGAGACCGAGTTCATCGCGGAGCACATCCAATAGCGTCGCGCTTGGATCGCACAGCAGTTCAACCGGCTCGCGGTTAACGGTAGTGGTGACGTGATGCTTGGCCATTAGTTCCCCCTTGCGCGTTGCGCGGCAATCGTGACGGCGCGCCGGGCGAGCACGCCGGCGACCTTGGTTCTGAATTCAATCGTGCCGCGCTTGTCGTTGATGGGCGCGCAGGCGGCGCTGGCAGCGGCCGCGAGTTTGGCCATGGCGGCGTCATCCAGCGTGGAGCCGATGAGGGCATCGGCGCAGGCCGCCACCAGCAAGGCGCGCGGCGCGACGGCGCCGAGCGACACGCGGGCGGCGGTGCAAACCCCGGCGGCGTTCAGCGTGAGGCAGACGCCCGCGCTGGCCACCGCGATATCCATCTCGGTGCGCGGAATGAAACGCAGATAAGCGTCGCCGCTGTGCGCAGCGCGCGCAGGGATCAGAAACTGGCTGATGAATTCACCCGTGGTGAGCACGGTCTTGCCGGGGGCGGTGACCACGTCTTCGACCGCCATTTCACGGCTGCCGGAGGGCCCTACCACGATGCAGCGCACGCCGGCGGCGATCAGGGCTGGCACGCTGTCGGCGGCCGGCGAACCGTTGCAGAGGTTACCGCCCAGCGTCGCGCGGCCCTGGATCTGCGTGGAGCCGATGAGATTGAAGGCCTCGGTGATGCCCGGCCACTGGCTTGAGAATTCAGCGTGTTCGCTGAGCTCGGCACCCGCCACGGCGGCGCCAATGCGGAAACCGTCGGCGGTGGATTCAATGCGGCGCAGCTCGGCGATGCCCTTGAGGTCGACAATCAGCGGCGGGCGGACCACCCCAGCGCGCAGCTGGACGAGAAGATCGGTGCCACCGGCCAGTACGCGAGCACCGACAGGGGCGTTAGTCAGACAGCGAATCGCATCGTCGATGCTCTGCGGCTTCGCATATTCCACAGCGTTCATGTTGCCTCCGGGATTTGGGGCGGATTGAGGTTCCGCGCTGATTGTGCGAAAGGAGCCGAGAATGTCTATAGGCTCTGCCGCGCATAATGCCTGAGCTGCTTGTAACAAGCCCGCTCGCCGCAACAGGAGCTGGCGTTGATAATGCGCCACCCCGCCGTAACAGCAGCCCATGAGCCCTACCAAACCCGCCATTCCCCGTCTGCTCCTCGCGCCCATGGAAGGCATGCTCGATGCCCGGCTCCGCGACGTGGTGACGCGGGTGGGTCGCTACGACTGGTGTGTGACCGAGTTCGTGCGGGTGACGGATATGACCTTACCTAACCGGTGTTTCAGACGCGTGGCGCCTGAGCTCAGGCACGCCGCGCGCACCCCGGCGGGCACGCCGGTGCGAGTTCAGCTACTGGGTTCCGATCCCTTTCATCTGGCCAATAACGCCGCGCGACTGGTGGCCCTGGAACCGGCAGGCGTTGATCTCAATTTCGGCTGCCCGGCACCCACGGTGAATCGCCACCGTGGCGGCGCGGTGCTCCTCGACGAACCCGAACTTCTTTACTCAATTGCACGAGCGGTAAAGACCGCCGTGCAGGGGCGCGTACCGTTCACCGCCAAAATGCGGCTGGGGGTGCGCGACCCGTCGCGCGCCGTCGAATGTGCGCAGGCGCTGGCCGCCGGCGGGGCGGAAGGATTGGTGGTACACGCCCGCACCCGCGATGAGGCCTACCGTCCGCCCGCGCACTGGCCGTGGGTGGGGCGGATTGGCGAGGCGGTCGACATTCCGGTGGTCGCCAACGGGGAAATCTGGACGCTGGACGACTACCTCCGCTGCCGCGCAGAAAGCGGGCGCGACACGGTGATGCTGGGTCGCGGCGCCTTGGCGGATCCCTTCCTCGCCGCGCGGATCAGGGCGCATGAGGCGGGCGAAGAGCTGGGGCCCGTGGCGCAGGAATGGTCGCGCGTGTGGCCGCTGTTAATAGCCTATTGGGCGATGGTGCAGGAAGACGTCTTGCCGCGGCACGCGCCGGGCCGGCTTAAACAGTGGGTGAATCTGCTACGCCGGCATTACCCGCAGGCCGAAGCCTTGTTCCAGCGCCTGAAAGTGCTGCGCGAAGTGGCGCAGATTGATGAGCTGCTTCGCGACTTTGCGGCCGCCACTCAGCCCTCGGGCTTGGCCTGTCGCGCCGCCTGACCAAACGACGACAGCCCCACCGAGCCCTCGGGCAAGCTTAATTCACCGCTTGCCAGTCGCGCCTTCAGGTAGCCAAAGCTCTGGCTGGTCTGGGCGAAGAGATGCTCGCCCGCCACCAGCGGCGCGCGCGTCGGTTCGCCTTCCCGCACCAGACGGGGCAGCGGCGCAATCCGCGTGTGGTAGTCCACGTTGAAAAACAGCGGAAACGAATAACGCTCTTCGGCAATTTTCTGCACGCGGTGCGTGGTGGCGATGAACTCGCCGTTGGTCCACAGCTCCAGCATGTCGCCAATGTTCACGACGAAGGCGCCGGGCACCGGCGGCGCGGCAATCCACTCGCCCGCGCCGTTCAGCACTTCGAGCCCAGGCGCACTCGCATGCAGCAGCGTGAAGCATTCGTAATCGGTGTGGCCGCCGATGCCGACCGCGTCGGGATCGGCCGGATCAAACGGGTAGTGCACCAGCCGCAGCTGCGAAGGCGGCCGATTCACGTGCGAGCAGAAGTTTTCCGGCGGCTCGTCGATGGCGAGCGCGAAGCCGCGCAGCAGGTCTTTGCCCACCGCCAGCACCTCGTTGTAGTAGGCACCGATGGCCTCGCGAAAGCCCGGCAGGCTTGGCCATTGATTCGGGCCCAGCAGCGGATTGCCGGCCAGATAGTCCGCGTCGTCTGCCGGCAATTCAAACGAGAGGTCGTAGGCTTCCTTGCGGTCTTTGGTGCCGCCGGCGTAGACCTCCTCGCCTTCGGGCACATAGCCGCGATGGTTGCGGGAATGCCCGATGTACACCGCCATTTTCTCGGCCAACGGCAGGGCGAAGAATTCGGCGGCGGCGCGCTGCAGTTCGATGAATCGCGCGGGCGCCACGCCGTGGCCGGTCACATAAAGAAAGCCGACCTCGCGGGCGGCTTTGCCGAGTTGGCGGGCGACGGCCAGTTGGGCCGCCGCGTCGCCGTTGCGGAGCCCCGAGATATCGACCAGCGGGAGCTGGCTGAAGTCGCTTAAGCCCCGCATGGTCTTATTTCTCAGAGCTTGCCGTCGGCCGCCATGCCCGCGTAGATCGCGTCAAAGCGCAGCTTCACGTTGTCCTTGTTGCCCACGGTTTTGCCATCGGCGAACTCGATGCCAATGGCGTCGCGATCTTTCACGCCTTCACCCATCAGGCCGTGCTCGAACGCGAATGTCCGTACCAATTCCATGATCTTCGGCTGGTCGGCAGCCTTCACGAAAGTCACCGCGTCGGCCGGCTTGTAGAACAGATGCGTGGTGGCGATCTGGGTATCAAAGCCTTTGAGATCGGTGCCGGACGCTTGCGCCATCACGGTCCGCGCGGCCTTGGCCTTTTCGCTGTCGCCCTGCATCACCGCCAGGGTTTCGTACCAGGCGCCGACCATGGCTTTGCCGAAGGCCGGGTTATCGCGCAGGGTCTGCGTGTTCACCATGGCGATATCCATGATTTCGCCCGGAATCTGCGAAGAATTGAACACCGGCGAGGCTTCCGCGGTGGCCTGGATGTCGCTTAAGCCCGGCTTCCAGGCCACGATGGCCTTGGTGTCTTTGGTGCTCCAGGCGGCCATGAAGTCGGCGTCGGAGATATTGACCGTGGTGAGGTCGGATTCTTTCAGGCCCGCGCTGGTCAGGGCGCGCGTTAGCAAATAGTGCGAGACCGACAGCTGCACCAGATGCACTTCCTTGCCTTTGAGATCCGCCACCTTCAGGCCTTTGCCTTTGAGCACCACTTCGTCGTTACCGTTGGAATAGTCGCCCACGATCAGCGTGGTGGTGTCGACGCCGCCGGCGGCCGGAATGGTCAGCGCGTCCATATTGGTGGCGACCACGCCGTCAAACTGGCCGGCCGTGAACTGGTTGATGGATTCGATGTAGTCGTTGAACTGGGTGAGCTTGATTTCGATGCCGTATTTGTCGGCCCATTTTTTAAGAATGCCGGACTGCTCGGCGTACACCCAGGGCATGAAGCCGGCGTAAATCGACCAGGCAAATTTGAATTGTTTCTTCTCTGCCGCCTGCGCCTGACCGCCAAG